>NZ_JBEZEX010000006.1:0-272110 GCF_040649115.1 Micromonospora sp. NPDC049049
GCCGGTCGCGGACCAGCAGCGCGCTGGAGCTGACCGGCTGGAAGAACGACTTGTGGAAGTCAACGGTCACCGAGTCGGCCCGCTCGATGCCGTCGCCGCCGCGCTGGTGCTGACCGCCACCGCGTTGGCCGCCGGCCGGGAGATCGTGGTCAGCAGGGGCGAACTGGTCGAGATCGGCGACGGTTTCCGCCTGCCAGACCTGCTGGAGAGCACCGGCGCGCGGCTGCGCGAGGTGGGCACCACCAACCGCACCACAGTCGCGGACTACGCCGCAGCGCTCGGCCCGCAGACCGGTTTCGTGCTCAAGGTGCACCCGTCGAACTTCCGGATCACCGGCTTCACCTCCGCCGTCGGGGTACGGCAACTGGCCACGCTCGGGGTGCCGGTGGTCGCGGACATCGGCTCCGGGCTGCTCGGCGCGGACCCGCTGCTGCCCGACGAACCGGACGCGGCCAGCACCCTGCGAGCGGGCGCCACGCTGGTCACCGCCAGCGGCGACAAGCTGCTCGGTGGGCCGCAGGCCGGGCTGCTGCTCGGTGACGTCGAGGTGGTCGAGCGGCTGCGACGTCACCCGCTGGCCCGGGCGCTGCGGGTGGACAAGCTCACAGTGGCCGCGCTCGCCGCCACCCTGCAACAACCGCACACACCGACTTACGCGGCGCTGCACGCCGAGCCGGGCACTCTGCGGGAACGGGTGGAGCGCCTGCGGGACCGCCTCGGCGCGGACGGCCGCAAGGCGGAGGTGGTGCCGGCCGTCGCGGTGGTCGGCGGGGGCGGCGCCCCCGGCGTGGAGTTGGACTCGTGGGCGTTGAGCCTGCCCGAGCGGTACGCGTTCCCGCTGCGCACCGGAAACCCGCCGGTCCTCGGGCGGGTGGTGCACGGGCGGCTCCTGCTCGACCTGCGCTGTGTGCCCGCCGACGCCGACGACACTGTCCGCGCGGCGGTGCTGCGCGTACCCGGGGACGACTGAACGTGTTCGTCGTCGCGACCGCCGGGCACGTCGACCACGGCAAGTCGACACTGGTCCGGGCGTTGACCGGGATGGAACCCGACCGGTGGGCCGAGGAACGCCGCCGGGGGATGACCATTGACCTGGGTTTCGCCTGGACGACGCTGCCGTCCGGCGGCACCGTCGCCTTCGTCGACGTACCCGGGCACGAGCGGTTCGTGCCGAACATGCTCGCCGGGGTCGGCCCGGTCCCGGCAGCGCTGATCGTGGTGGCCGCCGACGAGGGCTGGATGCCGCAGTCCGCCGAGCACCTGGCCGCGCTCGACGCGCTCGGCGTCGCGTACGGCCTGCTCGCGGTGACCCGCGCGGACCTGGCCGATCCGGGGCCGGCGACGGCCCGCGCCCGCGCCGAGATCGCCGCGACCAGCCTCGGCGCGGTGCCGGCGGTGGCGGTCAGCGGCCTGACCGGCGCCGGCCTGCCGGAGCTGCGGGCCGCCCTGGACCGCCTCGCCGCCCAGTTGCCCGCGCCGGTCGTGGACGACCCGGTCCGGCTCTGGGTGGACCGCAGCTTCACGGTGCGGGGCAGCGGCACAGTCGTCACCGGGACCCTCGGGGGCGGCCGGCTGCGGGTCGGCGACGAACTGGAGCTGGCCGGCACCGACGAACCGGTCCGGGTCCGCGGCCTGCACTGCCTGGGCGAGGCCCGCCCGGAGGCGGCGGCGGTCGCCCGGGTCGCGGTCAACCTGCGGGGTACGCCCCGCGACCGGCTCGGCCGGGGCGACGCGCTGCTCACCCCGGGCCGGTTTCACCACACCGACCTCATCGATGTCCGGCTCGCCGGCGACCCGGCCGGCGACCTGCCAGCCACCCTCACCCTGCACGTCGGGTCGGCGGCGGTGCCGGTACGGGTGCGCCCGCTCGGCCCGGACACCGTCCGGCTGCGGCTGGCCCGCCCGCTGCCGTTGCTGGTGGGTGACCGGGCGCTGCTGCGGGACCCGGGCCGCCACCACGTCAGCGGCGGGGTGCGGGTGCTGGACGTGGCGCCGCCACCGCTGGGCCGACGGGGGGCGGCCGCCGCCCGCTCGCAGGTCCTCGCCGAGTTGGACGGTCGACCCGACCTGGCGGGGGAGCTGCGCCGTCGCCGACTGATCCGGGCCGGCGCGTTGATCCGGATGGGTGTGCCGGTGCCTACCGGGCCGGGGCGGGACAGCCCGGCGTGGGCGGCGCCGGTGGCCGGTGACTGGCTGGCCGACCCCGCACACTGGCGGCAGCTCGGCGAGCGGCTGACCGAGGAGGTCGCCCGGCACGCGCGGGAGCACCCGTTGGAGCCCGGAATGCCGGTGGACGCCCTGCGTCAGCGCCTCGCCCTGCCCGACCGGGTGCTGGTCGAGGCGCTGGTCCGGCCGCCGCTGCGGATCCACGCCGGTCGGGTTGGGGCGGCGAACGCCAACGCGCTGCCCGAACCGGTGGCCCTGGCCGTGAGCCGGGTCCGCGCCGAGTATGGCGACCGGCCGTTCCGCGCCCCCGAAGCGGACCGCCTCGTCGACCTCGGTCTGGGACCTCGGGAGATCGGCGCCGCGGTGCGGGCCGGGGCTCTGCTGCGTCTGGCCGACAACGTGGTGCTGCTGCCCGACGCGCTCGACGACGCGGTCCGGGTGTTGGCCGGGTTGCCGCAGCCGTTCACCCTCTCCGCTGCCCGGCAGGCGTTGGACACCACCCGCCGAGTGGCGGTGCCCCTGCTGGAACTGCTGGACCGGCGGGGCGCGACCCGCCGGCTGCCCGACGACGCCCGGATCGTCGTCACCTGAACGCGCGCCCTTGCGGGGCTGACAGGGTGGCGTGGGAATGCGACGGTGGGCTGATGGTCGAGGTGATGGCGTCCCGGGCGCGGCCGTTCGGTGGCCGCTGGCGGGAGATCGTCTCGGTGGCGCTGCGCTGGGGGCTGCCGGTGCTGTGGGTGCTGTGGGCCGGTCTGGCGTGGTGGGTCGAGCCCCGCGCGTCGACCGAGGCCCAGCTCGACCGGGATCTCGCGGCCGGCCGGGTGGTGAGCTACCAGCGGGCGTACGGCTGGGCCGACGACGGCGCCTACTGGGGGAGCCGGCCGCGTGTGCAGTACGCGGCCGACGGGGGGATGCTGACCTGGACCGTGTCGAACGGCCAGAACCGGTACGCCGCTGGGGCGCCGTTGGCCTCGGACTCGTCCCCCGTCGGGCCGGACTCGTCGGCGAGCACCGGGTGGGACGCGCGGCGTGCCGCAGTCGACGGTTCGGGGCAGGCCGGGGGCGGCACCGCGCACCCGATCGGGAACGCCGCGGCTCTGCTCGCCGGTGTGCTGACCGTGCTCTGGCTGGGGCGCTTGATCGGTGGCGCGCCGCCGCTGGTCGGCACCCGGTGGTTCTGGTTCTGGGTCGGCCTCCTGCCGTTCGGGACAGGTGTGCTGGCCTGGACCTACCGGGAGCTGTGGAGACCACCGCCGGTGCCGGTGCCTGACCGGGGCTCGGGGTGGCGTGGGTTCGGCTGGCTGATCCTCGCCGCGGTCGGCATCAGCCTCCTGGTGTCCGTTGCCCGCATCGTGTTCGGGACGACGGTGGTGCCGGGCTGAGCGGCGGTTGCTGGGCCAACCGGCCACCCGGCCGACGTTGGTCACCTACGGTGACGCCATGGACCCTTCGGCGGTCTGGCGGGACCGGCAGCACAAGTGGCGGATCGAGGCGTACCGGGCGCCGGATCTCCGTTTCGCCATCTACGCCACCAACGGCCCCACCGAGTCGGTGCCGCTGTGGCTGTTCGGCATGTCGGCCCTGGCCCGCTGGCTGATGACCCACGCCATCTCGCTGGACGACCTGGAGGTCGACTGAGCGGGGGCGCGGTCGCAAACACCGCCCACGCCGCGCCCCGCTGCGGTTGAGTGACCTCAGGCGGCGGACGGGGGCACGCGATGGGCAGTCAGCTCGGGCAGTTGGCGTTGGTGGCCGTGCTGGTGCTGGTCAACGCCGCGCTCTCCGGCAGCGAGATGGCGCTGGTGACCCTGCGGGAGGGGCAGTTGCGGCGGCTGGGCCGGCGAAGCCGCGCCGGTGACCGGTTGGTGCAGCTGTCCCGCGACCCGAACCGCTACCTGGCCACGATTCAGCTCGGCATCACCCTGGCGGGGTTCCTGGCCTCGGCGGCGGCTGCGGTGTCGTTGGCCTCTCCGCTGGTCGGGCCGTTGGGTTTCCTCGGCGCGGCGGCGCGTCCCGCCGCGGTGCTGCTGGTGACCGTGCTGCTGACGTTCGTCACGCTGGTGCTCGGTGAGTTGGCCCCGAAGCGGCTGGCCATGCAGCGGGCTGAGCGTTGGGCGTTGCTGAGCGCCGGCCCGTTGGATCTGTTGGCTCGGGTGTCCCGGCCGGCGGTGTGGCTGCTCAGCCGGGCCACCGACGCGGTCGTGCGGCTCGCCGGTGGTGACCCGCGGGCCAACCGGGAGGAGATGACCGAGGAGGAGTTGCGGGAGATGCTGGCCAGCCAGCGCGGTCTGTCGGCCCAGCAGCGGGAGATCCTGACCGGCGCGTTCGACATCGCCGGCCGGACGCTGCGGGAGATCCTGGTCGCCCGGCGGGAGGTGACGACGCTGCCCGCCGATCTGGCCGCGGACGAGGGCGTCCGGCGGCTCGCCGCCGCCGGACGGTCCCGCGCTCCCGTCACCGGCCCCGGCGGCCTGGACGAGGTGCTCGGGGTGGTGCACATCCGCGACCTGGTGCGGGCCGGCACCGCTGAAGTGGGTGAGCGGGTCCAGGCGCCGCTGCTGCTGCCGGTGACCCTGCCGGTCGCCGACGCGATGCGTCAGCTGCGCCAGGAGCATCAGCAACTGGCCCTGGTCGTCGACGAGCACGGGGGCATCGACGGCATGATCACCATGGAGGACCTTCTGGCCGAGGTGGTCGGTGAGTTGTACGACGAGACCGACCGGGACGTGCGCGGGGTGGTCCGGGAATCGGACGGGTCCCTGCTGGTGCCCGGTGACTTCCCGCTGCACGACCTGCCCGACCTGGGGGTGCGGTTGAGCTTCCCGTTGTCCCGGGACTACACGACAGTGGCTGGTCTGGTGCTGGCCCGACTGCGGCACCTGCCGGAATCCCCGGGTGAGACGGTGCGGCTGCCCGGTCTGACCCTGCAGGTGGTGGAGGTCGCCGACCGTGCGGTGCGCCGGGTACGCCTCTGCGGGTTCGTCACCGAGCGCTGAGTGTTCACCCAGAAGGCTGACAAAAGGTCCAAATCGACAAGACGGGAAACGCGGTACGCCTACGGTGCCAGACGTGAAGGACCGAGGGTTGCGTACGTTCGTCACGGTGCTGGCCGGCCTCGCGGTGATCTACTTCGGCAGCGCCGGCCGCAGCCCCGAGGAGGGCCGTGGCATCTCCGGCGGGGTGGTGGTCCTGGCGCTGCTCGCCGCGTTGCTGGTGTGGCACCTGACACGGCCGGGGGACAAGACGGTCAAGTGAGCGCCTCAACGGGCGGCGACACGGGTGACCTCACCGGCGGACTCCTCACCCAGCGCCACCCGTACCAGCGCTGACGCGAGCCGGCCGAAGTCCGGTTCGTCGACGAGACCGGCGAGTCGGTCCGGGGACCCCGGCAGGCCCAACCGCTTCGCCCCGGCCAGGGCCCGACGGTCGGCGTACGGGCGCACGTCCGACCAGACCGTCTGTGCCTCGCGCAGGTAGATGTCCGCGCCCGTGGGGCCGATGCCGGGGAACTCGGTGAGCCGCCGCCGCAGCCCGGCCGGGTCGCCCTGGGCCTCCCGGTGCAGGCGTCGCAGGTCACCGTGCCAACGGTCCAGGCACAGCCGGGCGCCGGTGCCGAGCATGGTGGCGGTCCGCTCGTCGTAGCGGCGGTAGTGGCCCCGGCCCAACGCGTCGACGCGCTCCTGCCAACTGGCCGCCTCCATCGCCTGTGGGGTGCGGTAGCCGGCGGCGAACAGTTCCCGCGCCGCGTCCACCGCCACGCACGCGCGGATCCGGGTGCTCAGCAGCGTGGTCAGCACCAGCAGCTGGTACAGCGGCCCCGGCCGGTCGGCAAGCCGGATGCCGGCCTCCTCCGCGTACGTGCGGCCACGCCGGTCGAGCAACACCCGCACCACACGTCGATCATTGCCCACCCGGTCGGGTTACCCACTTGAGGAGCGGCTAGCCGTCGCACCGCCGGCCGAGGCCGGAATGCCATCGGGGCGGGCGGGTATGCCGACGGTGGAGGCGGCTTCTGCCGCCTGCCGTACCGGAGGGAGACACCCCGTGACGAACCCGCAGCAGCAGGAGTTGCGCCGCAACGCACTGGGCGCCACCAGCCAGGACAACAAGGGCCCCGCCCCGGGCGGGCATCCGGCCAACCGCGGCTCGTCGCGCGGCGACGCCGGTCGTCCGGTGCCCAAGGGGCAGGTGTCGCCGTACGGCCCGGCCGGTGAGCCGGTGGCCGAGGACGACAGCGACACCCGCTGACGGACCTAGCGACCGCGGCCTGGCGGCCGTCGCAACCTGTTCCAGGTGGCGGCGGCCGCCAGCCCGTACGCGAGGTGCGGGATGATGTCGGAGATCCAGTCGGAGCGGCGCCACGTACGCGGGTCGCTGATCCCGAGCACGGTGATCGACCCGTCGGTCATGGTCATGACGCCCGCGCCGAGCAGACCGGTGGCCACCGGCAACGGCTGACGTCGACCACCGGCGTAGAGCGCGAACCCGACGCCCGCGGCGACGCCCAACCCGTAACCGATCAGCGGCCCGAGGCCCGAGCGGCGGTTGGCCGCCCGGGCCCCGTTTCCCAGGTCGACGTGCGCGATCCCGGCCAGCCGGTCGACGGTCTCCTGGGGGACGTCGCTCTCGGGCCGTCCCCGAAGTGCCATGTCCAGGTAGCTGACCACGTTCAGCGCGGTGCTGCCGACGGCGCCTGCGATCGCGCCGTCGGCCACGTCGACCGTCCTCACTTCGGGTCGCCCGGTTCGCGCTCGCTCTTCGGGCCGTACGTCCGGTCGCCGCGCACCACGCCTCGTTGACCGCGATCCTCCTGGAGGATCCTGTTCGCGACCTGGTTGGCCTTGCCGTCGGGTACTCGGCGTCCGGAGTCGTCGATCGCGTTACGCAACCGCGCGCGCTGCTTGTCGTACGCGTTACTGCCCGGCCGTGGTCCTGGCATCTGTGCCTCCTTCGTCGGTCTGGGCACCTGGTGCTGCCCGCCGTCGCTGGGCGTACCGCGGCCGTCTACCCGTCTGGCGGCGGACCAACCCCGGCGCACTAACGGGGCGCGCGGACCACGACCACCGGGCACTGCGCGTGGTGCAGCATCGACTGGCTCACCGACCCCAGCAGCAACCCGGTCACCTCGCCGCGCCCGCGCCCACCGACGACCGCCAGTTGGGCGGAGCGGGACGCCTCGGCGAGCACAGTGCCGGGTCGGCCGTGCGCCACCTGGCAGGTCAACCGCAGACCCTGGTGGGCCTCGGTGAGCCCGGTCAGCCACCCGGCGAGCATCCGTTCCTGCTCGCCGCGCAACCGCGCCTCGTCGTACACCAGGGGTTGCATGTCGCCCGGGCCGCTGCTGCCGGGATGGCGGTAGGCGTGCACCGCCATCAGCGGCACGCCGAGTGACACTGCGGTCTCGGCGGCGAAGCCCGCCGCCAGCCGGGAGGCGTCCGAGCCGTCCACGGCGACCAGGACCGGCTCGTCGGGGCGTTGCGTGCCGCGCGCGACCAGCACCGGGCAGTCGGCGTACGCGGCGACCTGCACCGCGACCGAGCCGACCAGCAGCGCGGAGAACCCACCCAGCCCGCGATCGCCGAGCACGATGAGCGCGGCGGTGGGGGACTCGCCCACCAGCACCGCGGAAGCCTCTCCGTCGATGATCTCGCCGGAGATCGTCAACCCGGGCACTGTCGCCTCCGCCTCGCGGACCGCGGCCTGGATGAGTTCCTCGGCCCGGTGGCGCAGGCCACCGCCGGGCGGCGCGTCCGGGGCGGGGGAGACGGGTACGTGCAGCAGCGGCCAGATGAAGCCGTGCACGACCCGCAGTGGTCGGTGCCGGCGGGCCGCCTCGGCGGCGGCGAGGCGCACGGCGCGCAGCGCCGACTCCGAGCCGTCGACGCCGACCACCACCGCCGCGTTGTTCGCCGAGTTCACGGCCCACCTCCGCTCGCGGCCAGTATCGCGGGCCCGGACGCCCCCGCGTCGCGATACCGCCGAGCGCGTCCCGGTCGGTACGCTGGCGGCGACCGGGGAGGGAGCGCCGCCGATGGGTGAACCGGACCAGCCGAGCACCGCTCGCATGATCGACTTTTGGCTCGGCGGGCAGCACCACTTCCCCGTGGACGTGGCCGCCGCGAACGCGTTCGAGCAGGCGTACGGGCCGTGCGCGCCGGTGTTCCGCGAGCTGCGGGCGTTCCTGGGCCGGGCGGTGCGGGCCATGGCCGCCCACGGCGTGGACGGGTTCCTGGTGTTCGGCGCCGGGGTGCCGACGATGGGCAACGTGCACGAGGTCGCCGCCGACGCGACGGTGCTCTACACCGACGTCGACCCGGTCACCATCCGACTGGGACAGAGCATCCTCGCCGGCAGCGACCGGGCCGGCTACGGCTTCGGCGACGCGACCGACATCGGCACCGTCGACCCGGCGCAGCTGCACCGTTTCGTGCCGGGGTGGGGTCGGCGGCCGGTCGGAGTGGTCTTCCTGGGGTTGGCCGCGTTCCTCGACGACGCCACGCTGACCCGAACCCTCGACGAGCTGTACGCTGCCGCGGCGCCGGGCAGCCTGCTCGCTGTGGACTTCGACACCGAGGAGCTGGCCGGTCACCCGCAGGCGCTGGCCATGATGGGGCCGCAGTTCCGGATGCGTCCACCGGCGGCGTTCGCGCCCCTGCTGGGTCGGTGGGCGCCGACGGCGGACGGGATCGTCCCGGTTGCCGAGTGGCGCCCGGAAGGCCCGCTGGCCGAGGTGCCCGACGCGTTCCACGGTGTGCTCGCGACCCGCGCGGGTGACTGACCGCGCCGATCACCCGTCCGGTGACGTCCGTATGATGCTTGCCCTACAGCAAGCTTCGGGGGAGGTCGACGATGGTAGACGCGCCGGACGTGGTGTCGCGCGCGTTGCGCGAGGCTCCGCCCGACCAGTTGGCGGAGGCGGCGGACCGGGCGATCCGGTCCGCGATGGGCGCGCTGCGCACCGACGTCTTCGTCGCCGACTACCGGATCAGCGGCCTGTGGCCGGTGCTGGATCCGGACCTGCCGGCGGCCGGTTTCCTGGCCTGCCACACCATGGCGCAACGCTGCTTCAGCAGCCAGCAGCCGGTCCGCGACGGTGAGGGCCCCTGCCGGCTCTACCTGCCGTTGACCGTGTGGGGCGAGCGGCTGGGTGTGCTGCTGATCGAGCTGCCGGCCGTACCGAACGCGGCGGTCACCGGTCGGGCGACGGACATCGCCGCCGCTCTGGCGGTGGCGATGCGCGCGGCGGACCGGGAGACCGACCGCTACCGGCGGGCCCGCCGTCGGGAGCGACTGACGATGGCCGCCGAAATGCAGTGGGATCTGCTGCCCGGTCGTGGTGTGTCCCACCACGCGTTCGAGCTGGCCGGCCAGCTCGAACCGGCGTACACGGTGGGTGGCGACCACTTCGACTGGTCGCTGGACGGCGACCGTCTCACCGTGACGGTGCTCAACGGCGAGGGCAACGGCCTGGCGGCGTCGCTGTTGACAGCCGTCACTGTCAACGCGATGCGCAACGCGCGTCGCTCCGGTGGCGGCCTGGTGGAGCAGGCCGAGCTGGCCTCGGACACGGTCTTCTACCAACACCGGGGCGCCCGGTACGTGGCCACCCTGCTGCTTGAGGTGGACACTCGCCTCGGCCGGGTGCGGGCCGTCGACGCGGGCTCGCCCCACCTGTTGCGGATGCGCGGGTCCACTGTCGAGCCGATGAAACTTGATCAGCAGCTGCCGCTGGGCATGTTCGCCGAGACCCGCTACGAGCTTCAGGAGATGCAACTCGCCCCCGGTGACCGGCTCTTCGTCGTCAGCGACGGGGTGTGGGCCGCCGAGCCGCCGGGCCAGGAGCCGTACGGGCAGCGGGTGATGGCACGGTCCCTGCGCGCCACGCGGTTGCAGCCGCCGGCCGAGGCGGTTGGTACGGTGATGCGCGAGCTACACGCCTATCACGCCGATTCCGATCTGCGTGACGACGCCGTCGTGGTCTGTCTGGACTGGCACGGGCCACGCGAGCGGAGCATGGCGTGAGTTTCGCCGCCGCATTGCCGGGCGGGCACCAGCGCGACAACGGCAGGGGACATCAGGTGGAGCGACCTGCGGATCTCGCCGCGGCGATCACCACGGCCGCCGAGACGCTGATCGCCGTGCTGGAGTCGGCCGGGTCGCGGCACCAGGTGCCGCCCACCCAGCTGAGGGTGCTCTTGCTGATCAGCGGTCGTCCGGAGACCAACGTCAACGGGTTGGCGGAGCTGCTGGACGTGGTGCCCTCGTCGGCGAGCCGCCTGTGCGACCGGTTGGAGGCGACCGGGCTGTTGCGTCGGGTGGCCGATCCGCGTGACCGGCGTGAGGTGCGGTTGGTGCCGACGCCTGCGGCGCTGACCCTGTTGGGGGAGTTGGCCGAGCGGCGTCAGCGCGCGGTGCAGGCGGTGCTGGACCGGATGCCGGCGCGGATGCAGCACGAGCTGTTGCTGGCGCTGGCCGGGTTCGCTCGGGCGGCGACGTCGGTGCCCGAGCAGCAGGCCGATCCCGCCGTCCAGACGGCCTGAGCACCAACCGCTCTTCCACTAGTATCCTAGGACGCTCTACGCGTGGTGATCCACGCCACAGTGAAACACCGCCGCACCGGCAGGCCACGGCAGCGGCCGGCCAGCGAGAGGAAGCCCGATATAGTGGCAGCGCACCTACCCGGCCCGCGATCATCGAGATCGCGGGCCGTATCAGGGCAAGGGGCCCCGCCCGGGGCCGCAGGGGAGAGCCGGCGCTGGTCGGCCCGACAGCGCGTACGACCCTCAGCCGCGCCCGGCGCCGGCCGGGGGCCCGCGTGCCGTGGAGGAGGATCGGTGTCGCGTCGGCCGGCTCGGGCAGAGCAACCGCGGGACACCGGTGACGAGACTCCCGGCAACCAGGTCCTCACCCTGCCCAACCTGATCAGCTTCGGGCGGCTGCTGGGCGTGCCGCTCTTCCTCTACCTGTTCCTGGTGGCGCGGGCCGACGTGGCGGCGGTCGTGGTGCTGGCCATCGGGGGCACCACCGACTGGGTCGACGGCTGGATCGCCCGCCGCCTTCACCAGGTCAGCCGCCTGGGCGAGTTGCTCGACCCACTCGCCGACCGGCTCTACATCCTCGCCACCCTGATCGCCTTCACCGCGCGGGAGGTGGTGCCGTGGCAGTTCACCGCGGCGCTGCTGGCCCGTGAGGTGCTCCTGCTGGCCTCGCTGGCGGTGCTGCGTCGCTACGGGTACGGTCCGCCGCCGGTGCACTACGTGGGCAAGACCGCCACGTTCCTGCTGCTCGCGGCGTTCCCGGTGCTGCTGTTGGCCAGCGCGGCCACCGACGTGGCGACGGCGGCGAGCGCCATCGGCTGGGCGTTGGCCTGGTGGGGGCTGGTGCTGTACTGGGTGGCCGGCGCGATGTACGTCGTGCAGGCGGCCCGGCTGGTGCGCGCGGCGCGCGGTCCGGGAGCGGCGGCGTGAGCGCGCCTCGGCTGGGAAAACCCGGCCAGGACCGGGTGTACGCGCCGGACTTCCTGACCGAGCTGTTCCGCAACCCGCTGGATCCGGGGTACGCGGACGCGGCTGCCGCCCGTCGGCGCTCGGCGGAGTCCGCTCCGGCGAGCGGATGGCGGGCCTTGCCGGCACGGTCGGTGAGCCTGGTCGTGGTGGTGATGCTCGGTTTCCTGTTCGCGGTCGCGTACCGGCAGACGATGGCGGACGAGCCGGGGCGCAGCCAGGCGCGTTCGGGTCTGGTGGCGCAGATCAAGGAGCGGGAGAGCCAGACCGACCGGTTGTCCACGCAGGCGGATCAGCTGCGCGAGGAGGTCAGTCGGCAGCGGGACGCGGCGTTGACCGGTTCGGCCGCCGCCCGGTTGCGCAACCTGGAGGCGAGCACCGGGTTGGGCCGGGTGCGCGGTGACGGTGTGGTGGTGCGGTTGGCGGACGCGCCGGACAAGGCTGATGCGGTCACCGGTGCCGGCGCGGGGCCGCCGCGGGTGCTCTACAGCGACCTGCAGGGTGTGGCGAACGCGTTGTGGAGTGCTGGCGCGGAGGCGATCGCCATCAACGGGCAGCGGTTGACGTCGACGTCGACGATCCGGTCGGCGGGTGAGGCGATGCTCGTGGATTTCCGGCCGGTGACCGGGCCGTACGAGGTGTCGGCGATTGGGCCGGGTTCGATGCGGCGCAAGTTCGAGGACAGTCGGAACGCGGCGCTGATGCGGAAGGTCGCGCAGGGGACGGGGTTGTCGTTCGGTGTGCGGGAGGCGGATGACCTCACCCTGCCGGCGGCGCCGGAGCCGCAGCTACGCTACGCCAAGCCGTCGGTCAGTCCGAGCCCTTCCGCGTCGGGTGTCCGTTCCGGCAGTCCCGGGTCGTCCGGTCCGGGGACGACTGTTAGCCCCTCCGGAGGTGGCCGATGATCGCGGTGTTGGCGTTGCTCGCCGGTGTGGTGCTGGGCGTGTGGCTTGATCCCACGGTGCCGGCGGCGTTGCAGCCGTACCTGCCGATCGCGGTGGTGGCCGCGTTGGACGCGGTGTTCGGTGGGGTGCGGGCCCGGTTGGACCGCATCTTCGACGACAAGCAGTTCGTGGTGTCGTTCATTTCGAATGTGCTGGTGGCTGGTCTGATCGTGTATCTGGGTGACCAGTTGGGGGTGGGTGGGCAGTTGTCCACCGGTGTGGTCGTTGTGTTGGGGGTGCGTATCTTCGGCAACGTGGCGGCGATCCGTCGGCACCTGTTCCGGGCGTAGGTTGGGTTGCGATGAGTGACGAGCAGACCGACACGGGGACCGGGTGGCCGCAGCCGGCGGGTCCGGTGCGGCCGGGTGGGCCGGCCGGTGAGCCGGATCCGCGGCCGGATGCGCCGGATCCGGATGAGTTGAGCCCGTTGGCGCCGCAGGCGCCGGCGGATGACGAGCCTGTGGCGGAGCCGGGTGTGGAGCCGGTCGACGATGGTGCGACGGTGGACCTGAGCGCGGTGTCGCGGTCGGGGGAGCAGCCGGTTGCGGGTTCCGACGGGTTGGCGGAGCCGGTGGGGGAGTCGGCGGCGCCGGTGGTGGCTGGTCGGTCGCGGTGGAGTGCGGCCGGGGTGATGATCGCCGCGTTGTTGGCGTTGCTGGGGTTCACGTTGGTCGTGCAGTTGAAGACGACGTCGACGGACCCGACTCTGGGTGCCACCCGTCAGGAGGACCTGGTCCGGATTCTGTCGGATCTGGATGCGCGGGAGAATCGCCTGCAGCAGGACATCCGGGCTCTGGAGGACAGTCAGCGGCAGTTGCGCTCGGGTGAGCAGGGTCGTCAGGCGGCGTTGGATGAGGCGACGCGGCGGGCGGACGAGTTGGGCATCCTGGCGGGGACGTTGCCGGCTGTGGGTCCGGGGTTGACTGTGCAGTTCGACGGCGGTGTGAAGCCGATTTCGGCGAACCGGGTGTTGGACGCGGTGCAGGAGCTGCGTGGTGCGGGCGCTGAGGCGATGCAGATTTCCGGTGGGGATCGGGCGACGGTGCGGATCATCGCGTCGACGTACTTCCTCGATGGGGAGAACAACGCGTCGTTGATCGTGGAGGGGCGTCGGTTGTCGGGGCCGTACACGATCACGGTGATCGGTGATCCGGCGACGATGCGTACGGCGTTGAACATTCCTGGTGGGGTGGTGGCGTCGGTCCGGGGTGACGGCGGTAACGTGACGTTTGGGGAGCGTGAGGTTGCCGAGGTTTCGGCGCTGCACGTGCCGATCAAGTTGGAACACGCCCGTCCGGTCTCCTGACCGGCGCGGCCGCGCCGGACCCGGGTGGTCCGGGGCACCGATGGATGAAGGACGCGTCTGGTGATTCCCGAGGATCTGCGATACACCGCCGAGCATGAGTGGGTGGCGGGTGACGGCACGGCTTCGGTCCGGGTCGGCATCACCCACTTCGCGCAGGACGCGCTCGGTGACATCGTGTACGTGCAGTTGCCCGAGGCGGGTGCGGTGGTCGCGGCCGGTGACTCGTTGGGTGAGATCGAGTCGACCAAGAGCGTGTCGGAGATCTACGCGCCGGTGGCCGGTACGGTGGCGGCGCGCAACGATGCGTTGGCTGACACGCCTGAGCTGATCAACACTGATCCGTACGGTGAGGGTTGGTTGGTGGAGATCACGCCGAACGATCCGACTGCGACGGATGGGTTGCTGACGGCGGCCGCGTATCAGAAGATCACCGAAGGCTGAGTGTGCTTGATCCGGTGCGCGGCATGTCTGCGCGCGTCCGGTTGCCCTGCATTTCGGCGCTGGCTAGGCTCGCCCAGTCGACCGAGAACCCAATAGTTGAGCGTTGCGGAATTGCCTTCCCGGGCACGGGGAGCCAGCCGCCGGGTGTTCAAGTGCCCGGCGGCCAGACCCGCCATTACCCGACGCCGACCGAACAGATCCGTGAGGTGGTCCCATGACGCGGCCAGACGACGAGTTCCCCCCACTCGACGTCACTTCGACGCTCAATCTCGGTTCGCTCGACGAAGTGCTGGAGGGGCCGGATACCGATGTGGTGCCGAGCCGGATGTCCGGTTCGTTGCCGCCGGGTATGGCGCTGCTGGTGGTTCGTCGAGGCCCGAATGCGGGTGCCCGGTTCTTGTTGGACCACGATGTGACGACCAGTGGCCGGCACCCGGACAGTGACATCTTCCTGGATGACGTGACGGTGTCGCGTCGGCACGCGGAGTTCCACCGTGATGGTGGGACGTTCACGGTGCGGGACGTGGGTAGCCTGAATGGCACGTACGTCAATCGTGAGCGGGTCGAGGCGGCCACGTTGAGCAATGGTGACGAGGTTCAGATCGGTAAGTTCCGGGTGGTGTTCATCGCCGGTCCGCGCCCGGAGGAGGAGGCCGGCCGGGGGTGAACGAGCCTGCGGCCTCCATGTCACCCGGGGCGGCTCGGTCTGAGCCGCTGATGAGCATCGGTGAGGTGCTTGGGCAGTTGCGGGTGGATTTTCCGGATACCACGATTTCGAAGCTGCGGTTTCTTGAGGCCGAGGGTTTGGTCGAGCCGCAGCGGACGGCGGCGGGTTACCGGAAGTACAGCTGGGACGATGTGGCGCGGTTGCGGTTCGTGTTGACCGCGCAGCGGGACAGGTACCTGCCGTTGCGGGTGATTCGGGAGCAGTTGGCCCAGTGGGATTCGTCCGGTGAGCAGCCGGAGCGGTCGCGGCCGGCGTTGGTTGCGGTTGGTCCTGATGGTGCGGTGCCGGGTCGTGAGTTCGCGGAGCCGGCCGAGTCGTCGCAGGTGCGGCTCGGCCGGTCGGATCTGGTGGCGCGCAGTGGGATCGACGAGTCGACGTTGGTGGAGTTGGAGCGGCTCGGTGTGCTGGTGTCGGATCCGCCGGGTTGGTATGACGCTGATGCTCTGATCATCGCGTCGGCGGTGGCGGGGTTGGCGGCGTACGGGTTGGAGCCGCGGCACCTGCGGGGTTATCGGACGGCGGCGGACCGGGAGGTCGGTTTGTTCGCGCAGTTGGTGGCGCCGTTGGCGCGGCAGAGTGATCCGGCGGCGCGGGCGCGGGCGGCGGAGACGGCGCGGGAGTTGGTGGCGTTGTCGGAGCAGTTGCACGCGGCGTTGGTGCGGGTGGGGCTGCGGTCGACGTTGGGTCGGTGAGGGTGCCCGGTGGGTGGCGGCTGAGCGGAAAGATCTCTTCCGGGAAGCGTGCCGTAGGCTTGCCGGGGTAACCCCTTTTCGGCGCGGACGTGGTGCTGTAGCGCATGGGACGGCCGTGTTGCGGTCCGTGTACCGTGCAGGGAAAGGCGCGGTGCGGCGTAGGTGACAACGACACGGAGGCGGCGGTGCGCGAGCTGAGCGTGGTCGGAGTTCGGGTGGAGCTGCCCAGCAACCAGCCGATCGTCCTGCTCAGGGAGGTCGAGGGGGACCGCTATCTGCCGATCTGGATCGGCGCGGTCGAGGCGACGGCTATCGCTTATGAGCAGCAGGGGGTCAAGCCGGCCCGGCCGTTGACGCATGACCTTCTGCGGGACGTGTTGGCGGCGTTGAAGGCGCCCTTGCAGGCGGTGGAGATCACCGAGCTGAAGGAGAACGTCTTCTACGCTGATCTGTTGATCGGTGATGGGGTGCGGGTGTCGGCGCGGCCGAGCGATTCGATCGCGTTGGCGTTGCGGGTTGGTGCGCCGATTCGTTGTGCGGAGCAGGTCCTCAGCGAGGCGGGGATCGTTATCCCTGATGAGCAGGAGGACGAGGTGGAGAAGTTCCGCGAGTTCCTGGAGCAGGTGCGTCCGGAGGATTTCGCGGGCTGAGGTGTGCCTGGGCTCTGTTGGTGATCTTTCTCGGTGGCTGCGCGGCGTGTCGCGTCGGTTCCTCCGTGGTAACCCCTGACGGTGGCGATAGGGTTTCCATGTCGAGGGGTGCGCGTCGGAGGAAACGATGCGTCGCCACACTGACGGGGAGGTTGTCCGGATGCACGAGCCGCGGGATTCCGATCCGGGTGCAGAGTTCGACGAGTCGGGTGCCTCGTCGCCAGGTGTGGCGGCTGAGGGTGACGGTTCGGTTGGTTACCGGGGTGTGACGGCCTGCCATGCGGTGGGCATCAGTTACCGGCAGTTGGATTACTGGGCGCGGACGACGCTGGTGGTGCCGAGCGTTCGTGATGCCTCGGGTTCGGGGACGCAGCGGTTGTATTCGTTCCGGGACCTGGTGGTGTTGAAGGTCGTGAAGCGGTTGTTGGATGCGGGGGTGTCCCTGCAGAACATCCGTAAGGCGATCGAGGCGTTGCGGTCGCGTGGTGTGGAGGATCTGGCGGGGATCACGCTGATCTCTGATGGGACGACGGTGTATGAGTGCCGGTCTCCGGAGGAGGTGGTCGACCTGTTGCAGGGTGGCCAGGGGGTCTTCGGCATCGCGATCGGTGGGGCTTTCAAGGAGATCCAGGGGTCGTTGTCGCATCTGCCGGCGGAGCCGGCGACGAGCGGCCCGGTGGAGCCGGTGGTGGCGGCGGGCCCGGATCCGGTGGGTGACGAGTTGGCGGCGCGGCGGGCGCGGCGGCGCGCCGGCTGACGGTTCGGTCTTTCGGTTTTTTTCCGGTTGTTTTCTCGCGACCGTCGGTGACGGTGGCGAGGGTTGATCGGCCGCGTCGGTCCACTGTGGATACCGTGGGTGTCGTGTTGGTTGCCCATTGTGGAGATACCCATCGGTAGTGGTGACGCACCGTGTCGTCGTGTTGTCGGGAATCCGATAAGGGGGCGCTGACCGGGGGCGGTTGACACGCTATGGTCCCTCACGGTTCTGGACCCTTCACCCCCGGAAGGAACGACCGTGACGGTTACGGAAGAGACTGTTCCCACCTCGCACTACGACCGTATTGGCGGTGCCAGTTCGGTCAAGGCGGCGGTTGAGCTGTTCTACGACAAGGTGCTCGCGGACCCGGAGTTGGCGGGCTATTTCGCTGGCGTGGACATGGCGGGTCAGCGGCGGCATCTGGCGTTGATGTTGACGGTGGTGCTGGGTGGCCCGAACGAGTACACCGGTCGCGGGTTGGACGAGGCGCACCAGCCGTTGAACATCACGGTGGGCCACTACGCGAAGGTGGGCGAGTACCTGACGGTGACGCTGACCGAGCTCGGAGTGCCGGCGGACGTCATCGCCGATGTGCAGACGGTGCTGGGGCAGGTGCAGGGCCAGGTGGTGGCTGCCGGGAACAGGTCGGGCGTCTGAGCGTGGACGCCGCTCGCCTCAAGCAGAGCTGGTCGGTGGTCGCCGGTCACGGCGACCAGGTGCCGCTCTACTTCTACTCGACGTTGTTCCTCGCCCATCCCGAGACGCGGCAGATGTTCCCCACGAACATGGCTGGTCAGCGGGACCGCCTCGTGACCGCGTTGGGTCACATCGTGTCCAACGTGGACCAGGTGGATCGGCTGGTGGGTTTCCTGCAGGATCTCGGCGCGGATCACCGCAAGTTCGCGGTCCGCGCGGAGCACTATCCGGCGGTCGGTGAGGCGCTGGTGGCGACGTTGCAGCATTTCCTCGCCGAGCAGTGGACCGACGAGTTGGCTGCGGACTGGACGGCGGCGTACGGGTTGGTCGCCCAGGTGATGGTGGAGGCCGCGCAGGCCGCTGAGGCGGTCAATCCGCCGTGGTGGGTGGCGGAGATCGTGGCGCATGAGCGGCGGGCGTTCGACGTGGCGGTGTTGACGGTGCGTCCGCAGTATCTGTTGCCGTTCACGCCGGGTCAGTCGATCGGGGTGTCGCACCCGTCGGTGCGGTCGTGGCGGTACTACTCGCCGGCCAACGCGCCGCGGGCGGACGGCACGTTGGAGTTGCATGTGCGGGCCGCGCCGGGTGGTGCGGTGTCGTCGCGGCTGGTGTACGGGTCGGCGGTGGGGGATCGGGTCCACCTGGCGGCGCCGGTGGGGGACCGGCTGGGGTTGTGGGCGGCGGGCTCCAGTGACCTGTTGCTGTTGGTGTCGGGTACCGGCTGGGCGCCGATGAAGGCGTTGGTGGAGCAGGTGGCCGCGGAGGGTTCCCGCCGGCGGGTGGACCTGTATGTGGGGGCCCGGTCCCGTAGCGAGTTCTACGACAGCGATGCGATCGACAAGTTGGCATCGTCGTATCCGTGGTTGACGGTGACGTACGTGGTCGGTGCCGACGTGCACCGGCCGGGGGAGTTCGTGCAGGCGGTGGACCGGGCGTTGGCCGACGGTGACTGGCGGTCCCGGCACGTGTTCGTGTGTGGGTCGGACGAGATGGTGTCGCACGCGGTGCGGACGTTGGTGCAGGCGGGCTACCACGCGGGTCAGGTGCACCACGAGGGCCTGGGCGCGCAGTGGTACGGCCCGGCGTGGCGCACGGCGGTGCAGCAGTCCGCTGCGGGTGGCACTTCGGGAGGTGGGCACAGGTGAGTGCGACGCCGATCAGTCGGTATGACGGTGTGCAGGTGTCCGGCGGTGTGCAGGTGCGGATGACCGCCGACCGGGTTCGGCGGTGGGAGTTCGGTGCGGCGTCGTTCGCTCGGCGTGGTTACGACAACGCTGATGTGGACCGGTTCCGGGTGCAGGTCGCTGACGAGTTGGACCTGTTGGCGACGCAGATCGCGACGTTGCGGGCGGAGAACGAGCGACTGACCGACCGGGTGGAGTTGCACCGGCACGGGGTGATCCCGAGTACGGGGGCGGCGGCGAAGGTCCCGGCGGCGCGTGAGGTGAATCTGCTGTCGGCGGCGCAGCGGGAGGCCGAGCAGATCATCGCGCAGGCGCATGACTACGCGCGTCGGGTCGCCGAGTACGCCCGGGTGCAGTACGAGAGTTACCTGCACGCGGCGGAGGCGGAGGCGAAGCAGGAGGCGGAGCGGGCGGTGGCGGAGTACCGCAGCGCGGC
Source organism: Micromonospora sp. NPDC049049 (assembly GCF_040649115.1). Classification (NCBI taxonomy): domain Bacteria; kingdom Bacillati; phylum Actinomycetota; class Actinomycetes; order Micromonosporales; family Micromonosporaceae; genus Micromonospora; species Micromonospora sp. NPDC049049. The sequence continues at coordinate 19,506 of NZ_JBEZEX010000006.1, forward strand.
GGGGTCGAGCTTCGACGACACGGTGGCGACCCGGGAGGCGTTGCGGATCTTCGGCGAGATGATGGTGTCGCACATGCAGGCGGCGGCGCGGCATCTCGACGACGGCAGTGAGCAGTTGGCGCGCACGATGGATCGGATCGCGGCGGAGACGCCGGGGGCGCCGTTCGTGGGTGGCGTGGTGGGTCAGTCGGCGTTGCCGCGGCACCAGCAGCGCTGAGTCGCCGGGTGGGGTGCGCTGACGTGGACCCCACCCGGTGCGCTGGCGGCGGTGGCATAGTCGGAGGGGTCAGGCGGGGCTGACCGGTGGCCCGCCCCGGGGAGAGGTGCCGTCGTGTCGGTATCACCGTCTCCATCCGGCGGATCGGCGGACCCGCTGACCGCGTTGGAGGCGTCGGCGTGGGCGCTGGCGGCCGCTGTCGGCACCATGAGTGACGCCCTGTCGGCCCCGCTCGGCGAGGTCCTCGCGGCGTCGCCGCACCGCAGCGCGGTACTGGAGGCGGCCGGTCTGCTGTCCTGGGACGGCGGGACGCCGGTCGCGCACCCGTCGCTGGTGCCTGCCGACGGGCCGACCGGGCGCAGTGCGGTGCAGGCGCGGTTGAGTTCGCTGCGGCAGGCGGTCGCCGCGGCGGCGCAGGAGCCTTCCGGCGGGGGTGGCGCGGGCTGGGCGCAGGTCGACGACGAGGTGTTGCTGCATCAGGGTCGGGCGTCGGCGGCGACCGGCCGGGCGTTGGCGACCCGGGTGGTGCCGGAGTTGGCGGGGCTGGCGGAGCGCTTGGACTCGGCGGATGCCCGGGTGCTGGACGTGGGCACCGGTGTGGCGGCGTTGGCTGTCGCCCTGGCCCGCGCGTTGCCCCGGGTGTCGGTGGTGGGCATCGACGTGCTGCAGCGGGCGTTGGACCTGGCCCGCGGGGAGTTGGCCGAGGCGCGCGACGTCGCGGACCGGATCAGTGTGCGCCGGCAGGACGTCGCGGACGTGGCCGAGCCGGATGGGTACGACCTGGTGTGGGTGCCGGCGCCGTTTCTTCCCCAGCAGACGTTGGCGCTCGCGTTGCCCCGGTTGGTGCAGGCGCTGCGACCCGGTGGCTGGCTGGTGGCCGGCACCAATCCGCCGGCCGGGGACCCGTTGCGGGCGGCCGTCGACCGGTGGAACGCCGTCCGCAACGGCGGCAACGCCTTCGACGCCGACCGGATGGCGGCGGTGCTGGCGGAGGCCGGGTTGGGTGATGTCCGGCGTTTTCCGACCGTCCCCGGTGGGCCGGTGTTGGTCGCCGCGAGCCGCCCGGGCGGCTGAGGGCCGCACCTGGTGGGTGGGTGCCAGGTTCTTTTCTCTGCGCGCCGGGTGGGTCAGCTGGCGGCGGCGCGGACGGCCTCGACGATCGGGGTAGGCCCGTCGACGAGTTCCAGTGTCGCGCCGGTGGTGCGCGGTTCGTCGAGCAGCGCGGCGAGGACGTGGGCGACGTCGGTGCGGCTGATCGCGCCACTACCGGCGTGTGGGGTGAGGGTGACCCGCCCGGTGGGTGGGTCGTCGGTGAGCCGGCCGGGTCGCAGCACCGTCCAGGCCAGGTCGCGGCGGCGCAGGTCGTCCTCGGCGGCGCGTTTGGCGCGCAGGTACGCCGCCCACACGTCGTCGGTGCCGGGGGCGGGTGGTGTGTCCACGCCCATGGAGGAGACGAGCAGGTAGCGGTGGACGCCGGCGTGGATGGCGGCGTCGGCGAGCAGCGCGGCGGCGGCCCGGTCGACGGTGTCCTTGCGGGCGGCGCCGCTGCCGGGGCCCGCGCCGGCGGCGAAGACCACCGCGTCGGCACCGCGCAGGTGCTCGGCCACCTGTTCCGGCGAGGTGTGCTCCAGGTCGCAGACGACGGGGGTGGCGCCGGCGGCGCGCAGCGTCGCGGTCTGCTCGGGGTTGCGGATGAGGCCGACGGCGGTGTCGCCGCGCCCGACGAGGTGGCGTTGCAACAGGAGGGCGATCCTGCCGTGGCCTCCGGCGATGACGACGCGCATGCGCCCAACCTACCGGCGCCGGGGGTGCGGGCGGCGTCATCGGCTTGACCTTGACCTTCGGGCAGCCCTGAGCCTGGTGGGAGCCGGTCGCCGTGACCGGCGCGCGAGGAGGATGTCGACGTGGGGCTGATGACCATCGGGGCGTTCGCCCGGGCGGCGAGGCTGACGCCGAAGGCGTTGCGCCTGTACGACCAGGGCGGGCTGCTGGTGCCGGCCGCTGTCGATCCGGAGTCCGGTTACCGGCTCTACGACCCGGCTCAGCTGCCGGTGGCGCGGCTGGTCGCCCAGTTGCGTCGGCTCGGTATGCCGCTGGCGACGATCCGGGTCGTGTGTGACCTGGAGCCGGCAGCGGCGGCTGAGGCGGTCACCGCGTACTGGCAACAGGTCAGCGCCGACACCGCGGCCCGCGCCCGGCTCGCCACCCTCCTCGTGGACCACCTGTCTGAAGGGGGTACCACCATGTCTGTCCCGGATCCCACAGTTGTCGTTCGCTCTGCCGCCGGTTGTGACACCGGGCTCGTGCGCGACAGCAACGAGGACACCGCGTACGCCGGCGAGCGGTTGCTCGCCGTGGCCGACGGGATGCGGGGGCCCGGCGGGGCGGCCGCCAGCGCCGCCGCCGTCGACGCCCTGAAGCCGTTGGCCCTGACCGACGTGCCGGGCGCGGACCTGCTGACGATGCTGGCTGGCGCGGTGAGCGCCGCCGACCGTGCCGTGCACGGGTTGGCCACCGACACCGACCAGCCCGTCACGACGCTGACCGCGCTGCTGCTCAGCGGTTCCCGGCTGGCGCTGGTGCACGTCGGTGACACCCGGGCCTACCTGCTGCGCGGCGGTGAGTTGTCGTTGCTCACGCAGGATCACACCTGGGTGCAGACCCAGGTTGATCAGGGTCGGCTCGACCGGGACCAGGCCGCGACGCACCCGCAGCGCGCGGTGCTGGTGCGTGCCCTCGGTGGCGGCCGGCAGGTCGAGGCGGATCTGGCGTTGCGTACCGCGGTTCCGGGTGACCGGTACCTGTTGTGCTCCGACGGGCTGTCCGCGGTCGTCGGCCGGGCCGGGTTGGGGTCGGCGTTGGCCGCGACGGACGATCCCGAGGACACGGTGCGGGCGCTGATCGATCTGGCGCGGGCCGAGGGGGCGCCGGACAACATCGCCTGCGTCGTCGCCGACGTCCTAGCCGCAGAACCGTCGTCGCCGACGTCCTAGCTTGATAGCCGTCGTCGCCGACGTCCTAGCCGCATGGCCGTCGTCCGCGCCGGGTGGGGCCGCCCCACCCGGCGCGGGGCTCGGCGTCAGCGGCCCGATTGAGGCAGCATGGAGAGGTGATGGAAAGCTTCGACGCGTTGACCTCGCTGGTGGCCGGTGGTGGGGTGGTGGTGCTCAGCGGCGCCGGCCTGTCCACCGAGTCGGGAATTCCGGACTACCGGGGGCCCAGCGGGGTCGCGCGGCGGCACACGCCGATGACCTTCCAAGCATTCACCCGCGATCCCCTCGCGCGGCGCCGCTACTGGGCGCGCAGCCACCTGGGCTGGCGGCTGATCGCGGGCGCGGCGCCCAACGCCGGGCACCGGGCGGTGGCCGGGCTGCAGCACGCCGGGCTGGTCGACACGGTCATCACCCAGAACGTCGACGGTCTGCACGGTGCGGCCGGCAGCCCGTCGGTGATCGAGTTGCACGGTCGCCTCGACGAGGTGACCTGCCTGGACTGCGGCAACCTGACCTCCCGGGAGGAGCTGCACCGGCGGTTGCGCGAGGCCAACCCGGAGTTCGTGGCCCGCGTCGCCGCCGTCAACCCGGACGGTGATGTTGATCTCCCCGATGAGCAGGTGGAGGCGTTCCGGCCGGTGGACTGCGGGATCTGCGGCACCGGGATGCTGAAACCGGACGTGGTGTTCTTCGGTGAGACGGTGCCACCGCAGCGGGTGGCGCGGTGTTTCGCGGCCGTGGAGCAGGCCCGCGCGTTGCTGGTGCTCGGGTCGTCGTTGACGGTGATGTCGGGGCGCCGGTTCGTGATTCGGGCGGCGAAACGGGGCATCCCGGTCGCGATCGTCAACCAGGGGCCGACCCGGGGTGACGGCCACGCCACGGTGTGCGTGGACGCGCCGCTGGGCGCGGTGCTGCCACAGCTGGCCGCGCGGGTCGGCGCCGGGGCGCCGCTGGGGGTCTGACGGGCCAGCCCCGCATGGGCACCCCGCCCGGGTGGGACATCAGCCCCCGGGGGTAGGACATCTGCCGGAAACACCGACGCTGGTAGCGTTGACCACGCCGGTAACACCCACGTGGGAGAGACCGCCCGACAGCACGCAGGGCGGCGCCGAAGGGGCAAATCCTCCCCGGAACCTCTCAGGCAAAAGGACCTCGTGGGCAGGCGCTGTGGAGTGCCCCTGTGGGTGCGACAGAGGGGGAGGCCGACACGTCGACCTCGCCCCGGGAGTGCCCCCTATGACCGTAGAGCAGTTCGCCACCCGTCACATCGGTCCCGGCCCCGACGATGAGCGTCGGATGCTGGAGGTCGTCGGGCACGACTCGATCGACGAGCTGATGGACGCCGCGATCCCCGAGGTGATCCGCTGGCACGGCACCCTCGACCTGCCCGAGGCGGCCACCGAGGCCGAGACGATCGCCGAGCTGCGGGCCCTCGCGGCGCGTAACACCGTTGCCGTCTCCATGATCGGGCTCGGGTACCACGGCACGCACACCCCGGCGGTGATCCGCCGCAACGTCCTCGAAGACCCGGCCTGGTACACGGCGTACACGCCGTACCAGCCGGAGATCAGCCAGGGCCGGTTGGAGGCGCTGCTGAACTTCCAGACCATGGTCACCGACCTGACCGGCCTGGCCACCGCGAACGCCTCCATGCTCGACGAGGGCACCGCGGCGGCGGAGGCGATGACCCTGGCGCGGCGGGCTTCCAAGAGCAAGAGCGGCGTGTACGTCGTCGACGCCGACGCGTTGCCGCAGACCATCGCGGTGATCACCAGCCGGGCCGAGCCGCTCGGCATCGACGTGCGGGTCCTCGACGTGCAGCGCGACGAGTTGCCGGAGGAGTTCTTCGGCCTGCACCTGCAGTATCCGGGGGCGTCCGGGGCGGTACGCGACCACGCCCGCCTCGTGGAGGCCGCGCACGCCGTCGGCGCCCTGGTGACCGTGGCGGCGGACCTGCTGGCGTTGACGCTGCTGCGCGCACCGGGGGAGATCGGCGCGGACATCGCCGCCGGCACCACCCAGCGTTTCGGCGTACCCATGGGCTTCGGTGGGCCGCACGCCGGTTACCTGGCGGTGCGGTCGGGCCTGGAGCGGATGCTGCCCGGGCGCCTGGTCGGGGTGTCGCGCGACGCGGACGGAAACCCGGCCTACCGGCTGGCGTTGCAGACCCGTGAGCAGCACATCCGCCGGGAGAAGGCGACCAGCAACATCTGCACCGCGCAGGTGCTCCTGGCCGTGATGGCCGGCATGTACGCCGTGTACCACGGCCCGGACGGGCTGCGCGCCATCGCGACGCGTACCCATGCGATGGCGGCGCGGCTCGCGGGCGGGTTGCGCGCCGGTGGGGTGGACGTCGCGGACGTCGCGTTCTTCGACACCGTCACCGCGACCGTGCCCGGGAGGGCCGCCGAGGTGGTGGCCGCCGCCGCGGACCGTGGTGTCAACCTGCGGCTGGTCGACGCCGACCGGGTGGGGGTGTCCTGCGACGAGACCACGACCGACGCGCACCTGGCGCAGGTGTGGGCGGCGTTCGGGGTGCCCGCGTTCGACGGCGACGCGGACGCGGCGCTGCCCGTCGACCTGATTCGCGGCAGCGACTTCCTCACCCACCCGGTGTTCCGCAGCCACCACTCGGAGACGGCGATGCTGCGCTACCTGCGGCGGTTGTCAGACTTCGACTACGCCCTGGACCGGGGCATGATCCCGCTCGGGTCGTGCACGATGAAGCTGAACGCGACCACCGAGATGGAGCCGGTCAGCTGGGCGGAGTTCGCGAACATCCACCCGTTCGCCCCGGACACGCAGACCGTCGGGTACCGGGAGATGATCGGTCAGCTGGAGTCGTGGCTGGCCGAGGTGACCGGGTACGACGCGGTCAGCGTGCAGCCCAACGCCGGATCGCAGGGTGAGCTGGCCGGCCTGTTGGCGATCCGCTCGTACCACGCGTCGCGGGGGGAGACGCACCGCGACGTGTGTCTGATCCCCTCGTCGGCGCACGGCACGAACGCGGCGTCGGCGGTGATGGCCGGGATGCGGGTCGTGGTGGTGGCCTGCGACGACGACGGCAACGTCGACCTCGTCGACCTGGACGCGAAGATCGACAAGCACCGCGACGCGCTCGCCGCGATCATGGTGACGTACCCGTCCACGCACGGTGTGTACGAGACGGGCATCGCGTCGCTGTGCGCGAAGGTCCACGACGCGGGCGGGCAGGTGTACGTCGACGGGGCGAACCTCAACGCCCTGGTCGGGTTCGCCAAGCCCGGCAAGTTCGGCGCGGACGTGTCGCACCTGAACCTGCACAAGACGTTCTGCATCCCGCACGGCGGCGGCGGCCCGGGGGTGGGCCCGGTCGCGGTGCGCGCGCACCTGGCGCCGTTCCTGCCCGGCGACCCGCTGGGCGCGCACGTCGACGCGACGCCGGCGATCTCGGCGGCGAAGTATGGGTCGGCGGGGATCCTGCCGATCCCGTGGGCGTACCTGCGGATGATGGGCGCCGAGGGGCTGACCCGGGCCACCGGTGTGGCGGTCCTCGCGGCGAACTACGTGGCGGCGCGGCTGCGGGGGCACTTCCCGGTGCTGTACGCCGGCAACAAGGGCCTGGTGGCCCACGAGTGCATCCTCGACCTGCGGCCGCTGACAAAGGCGACCGGGGTGAGCGTCGACGACGTGGCGAAGCGGCTGATCGACTACGGCTTCCACGCGCCCACGATGTCGTTCCCGGTGGCGGGAACGCTGATGGTGGAGCCGACCGAGAGCGAGGACCTGGCCGAGCTGGACCGGTTCTGCGACGCGATGATCGCGATCCGCGCGGAGATCGAGCAGGTGGGTTCCGGGGCGTGGCCGGCGGGGGACAACCCCCTGGCAAACGCGCCGCACACCGCGGCGATGGTCAGCGGTGACGAGTGGTCGCACGCGTACCCGCGGTCGGTGGGCGCGTACCCGGCCGGGGTGGACCGGGCCGGGAAGTACTGGCCGCCGGTGCGGCGCATCGACGGCGCGTACGGCGACCGGAATCTGGTCTGCTCGTGCCCGTCGCCGGAGGCGTTCGAGGACTGACGACGCCGCGGCCGGTCGAGACTGACGACGGCGCGCCGGGGCGGGCGGTACGGCCTGCCCCGGCAGCCGCTGCGACCTGGGCGGGGACGTCCCTTACCGGGGGACTAGCCTGGGTCGACGGCGGCTAAACGGTGACGCTGAGTGGTCGGTCAGGCCACGAGAGCGTGGCGGGCGGGGCCGCGGTGCGGTGCGATGCTGCTGCCGTCAGGAAGCAGCTCGCCGGTGTCCTCGAAGACGATGACACCGTTGCAGAGCAGGCTCCAGCCCTGCTCACGGAAGCAGGCGAGGACCCGCGCGGCTTCCCGGTCGGTGGCTTCAGCGGAGGGGCAGGTCGGTTGGTGCTGGCACATCGGGTTCTCCGGACTGTGGGGGCACTGTGTCATGGTTCACATGACCAGTGACGCACAGTACCAAGCGAAAGTGTCCAGCATCGAGCAGGTGCCCGCCTGGTGCACGGGAAATCCACTGAACGGATGAGGAAGGTTGGACCGTACGGCGTGGAAACGCTCCCAAAGGTGTGCGCTGCGAGCAGCGGCCCGGCTGCGACCGCCGCGAGCAGCGGCCCGGCTGCGACCGCCGCGAGCAGCGGCCCGGCTGCGACCGTCGATGTACCCGCCGCGCCGGCCGCGTGCCGGGGCGCGCTGACCGAACGCGCCCGCCTGCACTGGTCCCGCGGTGACGGCGGCGACCCCGCGGCCCTCGCCGAGGAGTTCCTCGCCGCGCACGGCCTACCCCTGCACGACCTGACCCGACCCGCCACCGGCCAGCACGGCACCGGGGTCTGCGGCGCGGCGCTGTACCTGTCCGCCGCCGCCGGGGCGCTGCTGGCCGGCGCACCCACCGGGGCGCCCGAGCCCGCACCGGTCCTACCCGACCTCGTCGTCGTGGTCTACCAGCACGGCCCCACCCGGTTCACCCGGCCCGGACCACCGCCACCGTGGTGGCTCGGCGACTGGGCCGAGAGCTGGACCCCCGCCCAGCACGCCGACGCCGTCGACGCGGTCCGCGCCGCCATCGGCCGCGGCGACGTCTACCAGAGCAACCTCGTCGGCCACGCCGCCGCCCCCTACAGCGGCGACCCGCTGCCCGCCCTGAAGCGCCTCGGCGCGCTGCCCGGCGCCCGCTACGGCGGCGTCCTCACCGGCGACGGCTGGGCCATCGGCTGCGCCTCCCCGGAAACCCTCGTCGAGGTCACCGACGGGCAGGTGATCACCCGACCGATCAAGGGCACCCGCCCGGCCACCGCCGCCGGCCGCGCCGAACTGTTCGCCAGCGCCAAGGAACGCGCCGAACACATCATGATCGTCGACCTGGAACGCAACGACCTCGCCCGCATCGCCCGCACCGGCACCGTCACCGTCGACGAACTGTTCGCCGTCCGCCGCTGGTGCGACCTGTGGCAGGCCGAGTCGACAGTGCGCGCCGCCGCCGCCGACGGCCTCGGCCTCGCCGACCTGCTGCGCGCCACCTGCCCCGGCGGCTCCGTCACCGGCGCCCCGAAACTCGCCGCCCTGACCCAGATCAACGCCCTCGAACCCGTCGGACGCGGCGCCAGCATGGGCGCGCTGGGCTGGGTCACCACAGGCCACGTCGACCTGGGCCTGACCATCCGCACCGCCGCCGCCGACGGCCAACGACTGCACACCTGGGCCGGCGGCGGCATCACCTGGGACAGCGACGCACACGCCGAGGTCGCCGAGGCCGCCGCGAAGACCACCCCGATCCGCGCCACCCTGGCCGGGCGCTGACCGCGGCACCACACGGCGATACGCTGAACCCCATGACCATGCGGCCCATCCGGATCATCGGCGACCCTGTCCTGCGCACCGGATGCGAACCGGTCACCACCTTCGACGCCGAGCTACGCGCCCTCGTCACCGACCTGATGGACACCCTGCTCGGCGCCCCCGGCCGCGCCGGCGTCGCCGCACCGCAGATCGGCGTCAGCGCCCAGGTGTTCGTCTACGACGCCGACGGGCACCGCGGCCACCTCATCAACCCCACCCTCGAACTGTCCGACGAACTCCAGGACGACGAGGAGGGCTGCCTGTCCATCCCCGGGCTGTACTTCCCGACCGTGCGGGCCCTGCACGCCACCGCCCACGGCGTCGACCAGCACGGCGAGCCACTCACCATCGCCGGCAGCGGGTTCCTGGCCCGCGCCCTGCAACACGAGACCGACCACCTCGGCGGGCGGCTCTACGTCGACACCCTGCGCGGCGACACCCGCCGCCGCGCCCTGCGCGAAATCCGCGCCGGGCGCTTCGACTCACCCAGCCGACGCGGCTAGCTCACCCACTGGTCGTGGCCCAGCTTCGCGACCAACGCCACCACCACCACCAGCAACACCACCCGCACGAACCCGGAGCCGCGGCGCAACGCCATCCGCGCCCCCAGCACCGCGCCGGCGATGTTGCACACCGCCATGCCCGCGCCCAGCAGCCACCACACGTGCCCGGTCGCCGCGAACACCACCAGCGCGCCCAGGTTCGTCCCCGCGTTGACGACCTTCGCCATCGCCGAGCCGTGCACGAAGTCCGCGCCCACGAGAGCGGTGAACGCCAACACCAGGAACGTGCCGGTGCCCGGGCCGATCAACCCGTCGTACAGGGCGATCCCCACCCCGGCCACCGCGATCACCGCCGCCACCCGCACCGTGGTGCGCTTCGCCGGCACCGCGACCACCCCCATCCGGGGACGCAACAGAACGAAGACCGCCACCGCCACCAGCACCACAAGGACGACCGGCCGGTACGCCGACGCCGGCACCGCCCCGGCCAGCGCCGCGCCCACCCCCGCGCTGAGCACCGCGAGCCCCGCCGCCGGACCCGCCACCCGCCAGTCGACAGTCGTCCTGCGCGCGTACGTCGCCGCCGCCGTGGCCGTGCCGAAGATCGCGGCCAGCTTGTTCGTGCCCAGCGCGGTGGCCACCGGCAACCCCGGGGCTGCCACCAACAACGCCGGCAGCAGCAACAACCCGCCACCACCGACCACGGCATCGACCCACCCGGCCATCGCCGCGGCGGCCAGCAGAGTACTCAGCGTCACGGCGTCCACGGGCGGCAATTCTGCCCACCCGACACGCCGCAACGGGCACCGAGTGGCCAGCCTCACCCGCTCACCGACCCCGCGTACGCCGCAACCACACCCCCAATGCGCCGACCGCCACGAACACCAGCACCGAACACAGCAACACCTTCACCACCCGGCAACCATGCCACGGCCACGTAAGGTGCAGGAGTGCGCCTGGCCACCTTCAACCTGCTGCACGGACGGTCCCTCACCGACGGGCTCGTCGACTCCGACCGACTCGCCGCCGCCATCGGGGCCCTCGACGCGGACGTGCTCGCCCTCCAGGAGGTCGACCGCGACCAACGCCGCAGCGGCAACCTCGACCTCACCGCCATCGCCGCCCGCGCCCTCGGCGCACCACACCACCGCTTCGCCGCGGCAGTCGTCGGCACCCCCGGCGAACAGTTCCGCCCTCTGCGCCACGAAGACGACGGCCACGGGGAGCCCTGCTACGGCATCGGCCTGATCAGCCGACACCCCGTCCGCAGCTGGCAGGTCACCCGACTCAAGCCGGCGCCGGTGCGCTCACCGGTCTACGTGCCCGGCCCCCGCGGCGGTCTCATCCTGCTGCACGACGAACCCCGCGTGATCCTCGCCGCCGTCCTGGACACCCCGCACGGCCCCCTCACCGTCGCCGCGACCCACCTGTCCTTCGTGCCCGGCTGGAACGCCCGCCAACTCCGTCAGACCGTCCGCGCCCTGCGCGCGCTACCGGGGCCCCGCGTCCTGCTCGGCGACCTCAACCTGCCCGCCGGCGCGGCCCGCCTCATCTCCGGCTGGCACCCCCTGGGCCGACTCCCCACCTACCCGTCCGGGCAGCCCCGCGTCCAACTCGACCACATCCTCGCCGACCGACACGCCCTCGCCGCCCTCCCACCGGTCCGCGCGGTCACCGCGCCGTCGTCCACCATCAGCGACCACCGCCCCCTGCTGGTCGACCTCGGCTGAGCACCATCGCCAACCGGCACCGGGCTGTACTCGAAGGCGGGGGAGCGGGCCACCAAGACGCAAGATTCCCTCAAGATCATTGCATCGACGGACTTCGACGATCATGCTGGTCGACACGCCACGATCAACTCGTCGGAGGCCACATGAGACGCCAGCGACAAACCCTCATCGCCGTGTCCACCCTCATCGCCCTCACCCTCACCACCGCAGCCACCCCCGCCAACGCCCAAACCGCCGCACCACCCGGCCAGGTCACCGCCCTCACCGCCCACCAGGCCGACGGATACACCACCCTCGCCTGGCAGCCCGTCGACGGCGCCACCGACTACCAGATCGAACGCACCCCCGTCGACGCCGACAACACCCCCACCGGCGAACCCACCATCGTCGGCATCTGGCGACCCAACCGCCAGATCAACCAACAGGCACCCACCTTCGCCGACGCCGGCTACAACCCCGGCGACACCTTCCAATGGCGTGTACGCGCCCGCACCGGCACCACCGAACAGCGCTACTCCGACCCGGTCACCGCCACCACCACCGCACCCTGGGGCAACCCCACGACCCCCGGCGAGCAACTGCGCACCGGCTGGGAAACCACCCACGCCGCGCAGTACACCAGCGACACCGACGAGTACGCCTACACCGCCGCCATCGACGCCCTCAGCGACCGCGTACGCGTCGTCGAACTCGGCCGCACCGTCCAGAACCGACCCATCAACATGATGGTCATCGGCCACCCCACCCCGCCGGCCACCCCGCAAGCCGTCGCCGCCACCGCACCCGTGGCCATCAACTGCAACGTGCACGGCAACGAACCCGGCGACCGCGAAGCCTGCCTCATCATGGCCCGCCAACTCGCCTTCAGCACCGACCCCCGCATCACCGACCTCCTCAGCCACACCACCGTCCTGATCGTTCCGACCATCAACGGAGACGGCCGCGCCAACAACACCCGCGGCAACTCCACCGGCCAGGACCTCAACCGCGACTACTCCCTGATCCGCCAACCCGAAACCGCCGCGTACATCAAAATGGTCCGCGACTACCGACCCGTCGCCGGCTACGACGGCCACGAGTTCGGCAACTCCCGCGCCGGCGACCTGCCGATGCTGCCCCCACGGCACCAGAACGTCGCCCAACCCATCTTCGACCAGTCCCAGGACATGATCGAAGGCCACATGTACGCCAAGGGCGCCGAAGCCGGCTGGTGGGCCTGCCCCTACGGCTGCGAAGGCGGCGGCAACGTCGGCCTCAGCGAGGAAACCATCCTGCGCAACACCCTCGGGCTCAAGAACGTCACCAACTCCCTGCTCGAACTGCGCAGCTCCGGCGGCCAGACCCGCCCCGACGAGGGCAACACCGCCAACAACCGACGCCGCAAGACCTACTCCGCCCTGTGGACGTTCCACCAGTTCCTCGACTACCACCGCGCCGACCGCGCCGACATCCTGACAGCCCGCAGCGAAGCCATCGAAACCCAGGCCGCCAACACCGGCCGGCTCGTCTTCCGCGGCTCCCGCCCCATCCCCGCCCACCCGGCACCGCACCCCGGCGACAGCCCACCACCACTCGACGCGCCCCCCGCCGACCTGATCCTCGACAACCCGCCCTGCGCCTACAAACTCACCGACGCCCAGTACAACGGCGCCCGCACCGACGGACCCGGTGGCGTCGGCACCACCGTCGCCCAGCGCATCGCCGCCCACGGCTGGAAGGTCATCACCGTCGGCGACGGCCACTACGTCCCCCTCAACCAACCCGAACGGGGCCTCATCCCTCTGCTCCTCGACGGCAAGGGCGTGGAGAAGCTGACCGACGGCGAACGCGTCTATCCCACCCTCACCGGCCGCCGCAACGGACCCCTGACCGTCACCGGCTTCACCTGCGCCGACGACGCCACCATCAACGGCCCGGTCACCGTCCGGGCCGGCGCGGCACTCGTCACGACAGGAACCACCATCAGCGGCCCACTCACCGCCACCGGCGCCGCCGGCGTCCTCCTCGCCGACAGCACCATCAACGGCCCGGTCCGCATCGCCACCACCGACACGATCTCCATCATCGACGCCACCATCGCCGGCCCCGTCGACCTGTCCGGCAACACCACCGCCTCCGACGCACCCGTACTGGCCGGCACCACCATCCGCGGCCCACTCACCTGCACCGGCAACAACCCCACCCCGCACAACCTCGGCATCGCCAACACCGTCCACGGCCTCCGCACCAACCAGTGCGCGGCACTGTGACCGACCACTAGCGAGCCATCACGCCGGCGGCGCGGACCCGACACCCGCGCCGCCGGCACCCCACCAGCAACACCGCACCCGTGGAGGCCGCCGTGTCGCACCCCGCCACCGCACCGCGACACCCCCGACGATCCCGCAGGCCGCACGGCGCTCGACGCGTCCGCCGGACGCTCGGTCTGCTCCTGCCGACCCTGCTGCTGGCCGCCTGCACCGGCAGCCCCGCAGCCCCCCGCGCGGACGCCGCGCCCGCGAGCACCGCACCCCAGCCCACCGGGCCACTCTGCGCCGCCCTGCCCACCGGCACCGACCCCGGCAACCCGAGCTTCCTCGCCGGGCAACCCGTCGAGGCGGCGCTGCGCTGGATCCCCACCCTCACCACGTTCGAAGCGGCACTGCGCACCAGCGGCGTCCTCACCGACCTACCCGCCGGCGACGGAGTCACCCTCCTGGCGCCCTCCGACGACGCCTTCGCCGCCACGTTCTCCGAGGACAACTGGGACGACCTCATGACCCACCACACCGACCAGCTCCGCACCCTGCTGAAAGCCCACCTCATGACCGGAAGCCACCCGATCGCCGACCTCACCACCGCCGGCACCGCCACCACCCTCGACGGCGTCAGCGTCACCGTCACCCGCACCGGGCCCATCGCCCGCCTCGGCGACCGCGCCGACACGGTCTGCGCCGACTACCAGGCCACCAACGCCCGCATCCACATCATCAACGCCGTCCTCGGCCCCCTGCCCGTCACCGCCGACGGCACCGGCCACCGCGCACACTGATCACGCTCACCCCGGCGGCACCAGACCCGCCAGCGCGCGGTTCGTCCGGTTGGCGCGGACCGCGTCACGCTGCTGCCCGGCCGTCACCTCGATGTACGTCTGCGACGACGCCAACGACGCGTGCCCCAACAACCGCATGATCTCCGCCGCGCTCGCACCGTCCTCCGCCAACCGGGTCGCGAACGTGTGCCGCAGCGCGTGCAGCCGCGCACCCCGCGGCACCCGGTCACCGATACCTGCCCGCCGGTAACACGACTCCACGAGATACTGCAGGCCACCACGGCGCAACGGCTCACCACGCCGATCCACCAGAAACGGCGAGTCGGGGCGTACCGACCGCGAACCGAAGCGCCGCACCCGACTGTCCAGGTAGTCCCGCAGCACCCGGTCCAGATCCGCCTCGATCGGCACCACCCGAGGCCGCCCACCCTTACCCGCCACCTCGACCCGCCGCTCACCGGACCGACCGCCGAGCGAGTCGACGCGCAACGCCAGCAACTCCGACAAACGCAGCCCGGCGCAAAGCGCCACCGCCAACACCGCCACGTCCCGCTCCGGCCACGGGTCGCGTTGCCGCCCGTCGTCCCGCGCGGCGGACGCGAGCAGCACCTCGGGAGTGTCCGCGCCGCGCAGCGGCTTCGGCTGGGGGAGTAGCGCCCGAGGCCGCCCAACCGCCGGCATCGGATTGCCCGCCACGAACCCGTCAGCGACCAGGAACGTGAAAAAACTGTTCCAGGTGGACCAGGCCCTGTGCACCGACGCGGGCGCCCGGGGGGCGGCGAACCGGGCGAAAGCCGCGCGCATCACCCGGGGGGAGAGGTCGGTGATCGACAGCGCGTCCAGGGGTAGGGGAGGGGCCTCCGCCACCAGAGCCGCGATCGTGCACAGATCCCTGCGGTACGCGGCCAGGGTGTGCGGGGAGGGCTTGCGGGTGGCCCGCGCGGTCAGGAACTCCTCGATCAGCGCCGCGAGCGATTCGTCCCGTTTGTCATGCATAAGGGATATTATGCATGATTTTCGCGTTACCGGGAAGCGGGTGCACGAGGGGGAGAGCGGCCTCATTCCGGACCGCCGCGAGCACGGCCGGAGCTGATGAAGAAGCACGTATCGTGCGCGACATGACGTCGGTCGCCGCCATCTGTCCCACCTGTGGTCGACCCGGCACGCCCATCGTGTACCGGGACGTCGACGGTCCGACAGATCTGGTCTGCCGCGAGGGGCACCGTTGGCGGGCCGCTGGCCGAGCCGGGTGGGCTCCATATGCGTCACCCGCCGCCGTCGACCGGGACCCGCAGGACGCAACGACACCGATGGAGCCCGTGGACCTCAGCAAGGACGGGCGGACCTGGCGGATCGGCACCGCCGGCGACGTCGACTGGCTCGCCGGACGGACCACGCAGGGTCTGTCGGTCACCACGGCGATCCCACCGGTGTTCGAGGCGTACGGCACCTTTCACCCGCCCGCCGGGGTCGGTCTCGACGCCCACGAACAAGCGGTGATCAACGAGCTGGTGGCGTGCACGCCGGACCAGCCCTGGTGGCTGGGCTTCCTCGACACCGGCGCCCACGACGTCGTCTTCCCGCACGCACCGAGGGTGTCCCTCTACTGGGACTGGCCCTACGTGCTGGTCCAGGCAGGGCCGGAACAGGCCCTCAGCTGGAGGGTCGGGCACATGCGCGGCGACGGGGCGCTGCCCGACCTGTTCTTTCCGGCGGATCGTTCCTGGCTCGTCTCCGCCCTGTGGGACGACACCTGGACCGACATCGGCGCCAGCGGTGCGGTGCTCGCGGCCCTGCGACGTAACCCGCTGGTCAACGCGCGCCTCGTCGGCCCGGACGAGGACGCGTGCCCGCCCGGCCTGACACGCGACTGACCCCCGTCGGTGAAGGGCGAGGGGACCCTCCGAAAGCCTCTACTTTACATAATGTGCATTATCGAATCAGCTTTACATCGTTCCGAACCGATGCGGCCTTGCCCCATGGCAACTGGGGCAAGGCCCTAACATTGCCCCGGTGATCGAGGACTTCGTGGAGCGGCTTCTGCACGACATGGCCATCCTCGACCCTTGCACAGCGGTGGTCGACGCTGGCGAACAGGACGTCGACGGGCTTACCGACTACGGCCCCGAAGGCCACCAGGCCCGCGCGGACCGGGCCGCCCTCGCCCTGCGCGAGATCGAGGCACTGCCGGCAGGGACCCCGCTGCACGCCCACCTCGTCGAACGGCTGCACACGCGTGTCGCCTTCCACGACGCCGGGGAGGATCTGCGCGAACTGCACGTGGCGGCCACCGGTCCCCTTCAGCTCATCCGCCAAGCCGTCGAAGCCGCGGTTCCCGGCCGCGACACCGAGAACGCGGCCTTCGAGGAGGGCTGGGCTCGTGTCGGCGCACGCATGGCCGCGATCCCTGCGGCCCTTGACGGGTACGCCCGCAGCCTCCTACTCGCCGCGCAGCGCGGCGATGTGCCGGCGCGCCGTCAGGTGGAGCTCGTCGCGCAGCGCTGCCGTGCCTGGACTGACGACGATGCTGCCCTGGTGGATCGCTACGGCGAGGGGCGTCAGCGGGCGTCGTTGCAAGCCGCGGCAGCGGGCTCGCGAGCGGCGTACCAGAAGCTCGCCGAGAGGCTGACCGTCGACCTGGCGCCGAGGGCAGTTGAGGAGGAGGCGTTCGGTCAGCAGCGGTATGCGCTCTGGGTGCGTACCTTCCTCGCGGCCCAACCTGACCTGCGCGAGCTGTACGAGTGGGGTTGGGAGGAGTTCAGAGCGACAGAGGCAGAGCTTCTCGCTGAGGCGGAGGCCCTGGGCGGGAGCGTGCCGGAGGTGCTCGCCCGGCTCAACAGTCCCGACGCACCTGGCACGCTGCACAGTAGGGAGGCGTTCGCTGCGTGGCTGCAGGACCTGTTGGAGTCGACCACCGAGAGGTTGGACGGTGTCTACTTCGACATCCCCGCCCCGCTTAGGCGCATCGAGTCGCGGTTGGCCACGTCGTCCGGCATCGCGTACACAGGGCCGTCACGGGACCTGGCGCGGCCGGGTCGGGTCTGGTGGTCGGTCCCGGAGGGCGCAGCGACATTCCCTACCTGGTACGCCTACAGCACCGCCTTTCACGAGGGGGTTCCCGGCCATCACCTCCACCTCGGCGCGGAAGCCTGCCGGGGCGGCCTCGGGCAGCGGTTGAACCTGCTCGGCGGCCTCTCCGGGAGTCAGGAGGGTTGGGCGCTGTATGCGGAGCGGTTCATGGACGAGCTCGGGTTGTATGAGCAGCCAGGTGCCCGACTGGGGTACCTGTACATGCAGCTCCTGCGCGCCGCGCGGGTCGTGCTCGACATCGGCCTGCACCTGCGGCTGGCGATGCCCTTCGGCGATGGAGCCGTGTGGACGGCGGACGCGGCGCTGAAGCTGTTGCGGGATCGCTGCCATCAGGGGGCCTACGCGTCCGCTGAGCTTGCGCGTTACCTGGGTCGGCCTGGGCAGGCGTTGGCCTACAAGGTGGGTGAGCGCGTGTGGCTGGCCGGCCGTTCGTCCTTTCCTGGCGACCGGCGCGCGTTCCATAGTCAGGCGCTGGAGTTGGGTTCGATGGGTTTGGATCAGTTGACGGTGGCCCTTCGGGGTGACCGAGCACCACTTGCGGCTCGCGGTGAAACACGTCAGGGACCGCGTAGATAGCTGGACAAGGTCCGCTCCCCCGGCTCGGGCTGTCAGATGTGCGATCGGCGCAGCCAGTCCTGGGTGAGCGAGCGCAGCAGAGCGGGTTGTTCGTACGGCAGGTAGTGCCCGGCGGCGTCGATCACGGTGTAGGTGCCGCGCGGATAGTGGCGCATGGCGTGGAACTGGTCGGCGTACCCGACGATGTGGTCCTGCCGGCCGGTGATCACGCTGACCGGGCTGTCGAAGGCGATGTCGGTGTTCTCGTCGGGTAGCGCGTAGTCGGGGCCGCTCTGCAACTCCTGGTGGAATGTCGGGTCACCGGGGCCGCCGGAGTGCAGTGCGGTGAGCACCGTCGCGACGACCCCTGGGGTGCGGTGACCCAGTGCGGCGTCCAGATGTGGGTGCAGTTCGGTGGGGGCGGCGTCGAGCCAGCCCGGGGGTGCTTCGAGTGGTGGGGCGTCGGGCAGGTTGCGGCTGTGGCGGGCGATGGTGACACCGGGGCAGACGAGGAGCAGGCCGCGGACGAGGTCGGGTCGTTGGCGGGCGATGCCGGCGGCCAGGTACGCGCCGTAGGAGCCGCCGGCGAGCAGGGCTGGCGTGTCGAGGTGGTGGTCGAGCCAGGCGCAGACGGTGTCCAGCACTGCCTGGGAGGTGGGTGGGCAGTGTGCGGGGGTGTCTCCGTGGCCGGGTAGGTCCAGGTAGATCTCTCGTAGGCCGGTGCCGGCGAGGGCAGGGTGGAAGGCGGCGGCCGTGGCGGCGCGGCTCATGCTGAACATGGGGAGGCACACCACCGCTGGTCCGGTCTCCGCCGTGTGGTCGAACGCCAGGTTCATCGGGAGTCCTCGTTGGGGTTGTCGGTGGTGGGGTTCAGGTTCAACGTCTCATGCCGGGCGGGCCGTGGGTGAAACTGGTCTGCGTCTTCGGCGGGTGGTGTCTACAGTGGTGCGCTCCGGCCACTGCCCGTTCGCCGCGAACGGCGGGGCCGCACATCACCACGGGGGAACACCTTGACGAGTAAGTCTGTCCGTATTGTGGTTGGCCTGGTCGCGACCGTCGGCCTCGTTGTGGGCTGTCAGCCTGCCGAGAAGGAGAATGCTGGGGCCGCCGCCCCGCCGTCGCCGACCGTGGCGCCGAGCCCGGCCGTCGACGTGGCGGCGAACAGCAAGCAGGTCTGCGACGCCAGTCTCGTTTTTGTGAAGAAGCACTACGTCGCGATGGCTGACGATGCGATCGCCGCGATCGACAAGCCGGTCAGCGCCAAGGAGGCGGGCGCGAAGGTTCGCGGCCACTACACGGCGCTGTTGCAGGACCTCAAGACGGCGGCGCCGACCGCTGCCGATCCGCAGGTGCGCACCGCGTTGGAGACCCTGGCCGCCGGGGTGGAGAAGCACCTGGCCGGTCCGAAGGCCACTGAGATCGAGGCGCCGGATCTCGACCCGCCGCTGAAGGCGTTGGACACCGTCTGCGGTCGCTGAGCGTCGTGGGCACCGGCCGGGTCGGCCGGTGCCCACGAACCGGGTGCGCCGGGGGTACGGGTCAGGTCCAGGGCACCTGTGGGGACGGGTAGAAGTCGACCTGTTGCAGTCGCCAGCGGGGTGCCTGCTCCCCCAGTCTGGTGCGGAATGATTCCCAGTCGTGGCTGGTGGTGGTTGACCAGCCGAGTTCGGCGATCGCTGGTAGGCGGGGGAAGGCCATGTGTTCGATGTCGTCGAGGGTGCGCAGCGTCTCGGACCACAGTGGGGCCTCGACGCCGAGGATGGCGTTCTCGCCGATGCCGGTGACCCGGGTGGCGGGGTCCCAGCCGTACGCGTCGGACACCTCGATCAGGCCGGCCCAGCGTAGGCCGAGGCGGGTGTTGGCGTCGTACTTCATGTCGAGGTAGGCCTTGTTCGCCGGTGACATGACGACTTTGGTGCCGCGGGCGGCGGCCGCGACGAGGCTGGCGTTTGTGGTGCCGGTGCCCCAGAACTGGGCGACGTCGTCGGTGGAGGTGTCGGCCTGGGTGATTTCGTTCCAGCCGTAGGCGCGTTTGCCGTACTTCGTGACCAGGGGCAGGACCCGGTTCATGAAGGTGCGGTAGTCCTCGTCGGTGGTGGCGTGGGCTTCGTCGCCGCCGATGTGCAGGAATGGTCCGGGGGTGATGGCCGCGATTTCGCGGATGACGTCTTCGACGAAGCGGTAGGTGAGGTCGTCGTTGATGCAGAGGGAGCTGTAGCCGACGGCGATGTCGGTGCGCGGGGGCGGTGCGACGCCGTCGCAGTTGAGTTCGGGGTAGGTCGACTGGGCGGCGTTGGTGTGCCCGGGCATGTCGATCTCGGGGATGATCGTGATGTGTCGTGCGGCGGCGTAGGCGACGACGGCTGTGTAGTCGGCCTTGGTGAGGTATCCGGGGCCGACACCGTCGACTCCGGTGCCGGGTCCGCCGCCGACGGTGGTGAGGCGGGGCCAGGAGTCGATCTGGATGCGCCAGCCCTGGTCGTCGGTCAGGTGCAGGTGCAGGTAGTTGATTTTGTACTGGCTGAGCAGGTCGACGTAGGCGGTGATGTCGTCGACGGTGTGGAAGTGGCGTGCGAGGTCGAGCATCGCGCCGCGGTAGGCGAAGCGTGGGTAGTCGATGATTCGTCCGCCGGGGATTGTCCAGGTGGTCCGCTGCCGGTCGGGTGCCTCGATCTGGGCGGGGAGCAGTTGGCGCAGGGTCTGGGTGCCGGCGAACAGCCCGGCGGGGGTGTTGGCGCGGATCGTGACGCTGCGGCGGGTGACGTCGAGTTGGTAGCCCTGCTGGCCGATGCGGTCGTCGGCGCCGCCGATGAGCAGGGCGATCTCGGGTAGCGGGGTGGAGCGTACGGGCAGGACGGGCAGGGCGTGGCCGGTGGCGGGGCGCAGTGTGGTGGCGAGTTGCTGGCCGACGTGCCAGGCGGCGGCTGAGCCGGGGGTGGTGCGGATGACGGTCAGGGGGGTGATGCGGAATGTGTTGTGCGCGTCGGGGTGGGTTTCGACAGGTGCGGGGATGACGTCGCTGAGGTGTCGGGCTGGTGCGGTGGGTGTCGCGGCGGCGGGCGTTGCGGGCAGGGTGACGGGTAGCGCGAGTGCGGCTATGGCCAGCAGCCGTGTGGTGGTGTGTCGGCGACGCACGGTACCTCCAGGCCTCGTCATGATCGACGGTTGTCGATTAGAGGGGCAGGTTACCGACGTTTCGCCTGCACTGTAAACCTTCCTTAACATAGGGGCGCGTCGAGACAGTGCTGTCGCCGACCTCACGTACGCCGCACGCTGGGGAATTCCGGGAGTGGTCGTGCCGTTGTCCGTTCGGAAGATCAGGTTCGGATGATCGATTGGGAAGTGCCATGCACATGCGCTCAGACGCGGTAGTGCTGTTCGGCGTCACGGGAGACCTCGTCTCGAAGAAGCTGTTTCCGGCGCTGTACGAGTTGACCCGGCGCGACCGTCTCGACGTCCCGGTGATCGGTGTGGCCCGCTCCCCCTGGGACGATCAGCAGTTGGTCACCATGGCCCGCAAGTCGGTCACCGAGGCCCAGGACGAGATCGACGACGAGACCTTCGATCGACTGGCGGACAACCTCTCGATGATCTCCGGAGACTACGCGGACCCGGCGACGTACCAGCGGCTGGCGCAGCGGCTGCGCGACGCCGAGCGGCCGGTCTTCTACCTGGCGATTCCTCCGGCGGTGTTCGGCTCCGTCGTCGAGGGCCTGGCGGCCGTGGGTCTGGCCGACCGGGGTCGGGTGATCGTGGAGAAGCCGTTCGGGCGTGACCTGGAGTCGTCCCGCGAGCTGGATCGCACCCTGGGCGCGGCCTTCGCGTCGGAGCGGGTGTTCCGCATCGACCACTACCTCGGCAAGGAAGCCGTCGAGGGTCTCTACGCCTTCCGGTTCGCCAACCGGCTGTTCGAGCCGCTGTGGAACAACGAGCACATCGACAACATCCAGGTGACGCTCGCCGAGGCCTTCGGCACCCAGGGCCGGGCCGGCTTCTACGACACCGTGGGCGCGACCCGGGACGTGCTGCAGAACCACATCCTGCAGGTCGTGGCGCTCATCGCGATGGAGGCGCCGGCCAGCGAGGACACCACGGCGTTCCGGGAGGCGGAGGCCGCGGTGCTGCGGCAGATCGCGCCCCTGTCGCCGGACTCCACCGTACGGGGGCAGTACGCGGGCTACCGCGACGAGCCGGGCGTGGCGGCGGATTCGAACACGGAGACGTTCGTGGCGACCCGGTTGACGGTCGACTCCCCCCGCTGGGCGGGTGTGCCGTTCTACCTGCGTGCTGGCAAGTCCCTGGCGGGGACGGCGACGGAGGTCGTGGTCGAGTTCAAGCAGCCGCAGCGCTCGCTGATCCCGGCCGAGCGGGGTCAGGCCACCGCCGCGAACCTGCTGCGGTTCCGGCTCGGGCGCGGCGACGGCATCACCATGTCGATCCAGGCGAAGAGCCCGGGTGCCGAGGTGGCGAGCCGTCCGGTGGACCTGTCCGTCGACTTCGGGGCGGCTCTCGGTCGCCGGCAGGAGGCGTACGAGCGGCTGCTCGACGACGCGATGGACGGGCAGCACCTGCGCTTCGCGCGTGCCGAGACGATCGAGCAGGAGTGGCGCATCGTCGAGCCGATCCTGGATCTGCCGACGGCGGTGCGGTCGTACGAGAAGGGCAGCTGGGGTCCGGCGGACGCCGACGCGCTGGCCGGCGGCTGGCACCTTCCGGACCTGCGCTAGTCGCGGCCGGAGCTGACGAAGGCGGCGTGACCGACTTGTCGCGGTGCCTCGACTGTGGGCAAGCCGAGTCGGTCACGGGTGCGGCGCGCGGTCGCTGACTGACCGCTCAGCTCAGCGGAACGACCGTCCGGCGACGGTGAGGTTTGCCGCTTACGCGGGGTGTGGGCACGTTGGGGGCGACGTTTCTCGTCCTCGTCGGAGAGGAAGCAGCTCATGCTTTCCGCACTCGATCGTCGGCACACCGTCGCGCCGCCCGGCTACAGCCGGTGGCTCATCCCCCCGGCGGCGTTGGCCATCCACCTCTGCATCGGTCAGGTCTACGCGACCAGCGTCTACAAGAACTCGCTGATCGCCCACTTCGACACCAGCCAGACGGCGATCGGGGTGATCTTCAGCATCGCGATCGTGATGCTCGGGTTGTCCGCGGCGGTCGCCGGGACCTGGGTGGAGGCGAACGGGCCGCGCAAGGCCATGTTCGTCTCGGCCTGCTTCTGGGCGGCGGGGTTCCTGGTGGGCTCGCTGGGCATCGCCACGAAGCAGCTGTGGCTGCTGTATCTGGGCTACGGGCTGCTCGGCGGCATCGGGCTGGGCATCGGCTACATCTCCCCCGTCTCCACACTGATCAAGTGGTTCCCGGACCGGCCAGGGCTGGCCACCGGATTGGCGATCATGGGGTTCGGTGGTGGGGCGATGGTCGCCTCTCCCCTGTCGCGGCAACTGTTGTCGTTCTACGACGCCGGCTACGACCCGTCCAACGCGGGGTCGACGGCGTCGGGCAGCGCCCTGGTGTGGCTGTTCGTGACGCTCGGCCTGGGCTACTTCGTGATCATGATGTTCGGGGTGGCGAACGTGCGGGTGCCGGCGCCGGACTGGCGGCCGGCCGGCTTCGACCCCGCCAGCGTGGCGGCGAAGCCGCTGGTCACCACGGCGAACGTATCGGCGGCGAACGCGGTGAAGACCCGCTCGTTCTGGCTGCTGTGGGTGGTGCTGTTCTGCAACGTGACCGCCGGCATCGGCATCCTGGAACAGGCCAGCCCGATGATCCAGGACTTCTTCCGCGACAACGGCACCTCCGCGGTGACCGTCGCGGCGGCCGGCGGGTTCGTGGGTCTGCTGTCGCTGTTCAACATGGCCGGGCGGTTCGCGTGGTCGTCCACCTCGGACATCATCGGCCGCAAACCGATCTACCTGGTGTACCTGGGTGTCGGCATGGTGCTCTACGCGCTACTGGCGCTCGTCGGGCAGACCTCGACGGCCCTGTTCGTCCTGTTGGCCTGCGTGATCCTGTCGTTCTACGGCGGTGGCTTCGCGACCGTGCCGGCGTACCTGCGGGACCTGTTCGGCACCTTCCAGGTCGGGGCGATCCACGGTCGGCTGCTGACCGCGTGGTCGGCGGCGGGGATCGCCGGTCCGCTGATCGTCAACGGGTTCCTCGACGCGCAGGGCGAGCCGGGCTCGCTGACCGCCGCCGCGTACCGTCCGGCGCTGTTCACGATGGTGGGCGTGCTGGCCGTGGGTTTCGTGGCGAACCTGCTGGTGCGGCCGGTGCCGCAGCGCTACCACGAACCAGCGGCGGAACAGCACCCGCAACAGAACGTGGACGAGGACACGACGCCGCAGAGGAGTGGTACGCGATGAGTGAGGACAGCCGTTCCGGGCAGCAGGCCCGGTTGTGGATCTCCTGGTTGGTGGTGGCGGCGCTACTCGGCTACGGGATCGCCCAGACCGTCATCACGGCGGCGAAGCTGTTCACCCACTGAGGCGCCGTGCGGGGTGCCGTCGCACGGCACCCCGCGGCACCGTCAAAGACCGCCGGAGACGCGCAGCACGGTCCCGGTGGCGTACGAGGCGTCCGGGCCGAGCAACCAGGCGATCGCGGCGGCGATCTCGTCGGGTTCGCCCGCGCGGCCCAGCGGGATGCGACCGACGGCGGAGTCGGCGCGGTCGGGCACCCCGGAGTCGGCGTGGATGTCGGTGCGCACGATGCCGGGGGCCACGGCGTTGACCCGGATGCCCTTCGGGGCGAGTTCCTTGGCCAGACCGACGGTGAGGGTGTCGGTGGCGGCCTTCACCGCGGCGTAGTGCACGTACTCCCCCGGGCTGCCGAGGGTCGCGGCCGCCGACGAGACGTTGACGATCGCCCCACCGTCGGTGAGCCGGTGGGCGGCCTGCTGGGCGCAGAGGACGTAACCGACGAGGTTGACGTCGACGACCCGGCGCAGGTCCTCGACGCGCAGCTCGGTGAACGGTCCGATCAGGCTGGTGACGCCGGCGTTGTTGACCAGGCCGGTGAGCGGGCCGAGCTGCGCTGCGGCGTCGAACAGGGCGTGCACCTGCTCGGGGGCGGTGGTGTCGGCGCGTACCGCGATCGCCTGTGCGCCGGCGGCCCGCAGGTCGGCCAGGACGGCGGTGGCGGCGGCCTCGTCGCGGCGGTAGCACAGGGCCACGTGGTGACCGGCGGCGGCGAGCCGACGGGCGGTGGCCGCGCCGATGCCCCGGCTGCCGCCGGTGATGACGGTGACGGGTGCCACGGTGCCTCCCGGGGAGTCTGACGGCTGCGCGATGCTCGTGCCGACGCTACCGTGACCAGCGCGGATCGGTCCTCGAGAGGAGGGTCACACGCGGCGGGCGTCGGGACCCGACAGCGGGGTGTCCCTGCTGGCCGGACGACGCCAGGCCGACGAGGTGGCGGCGCTCGGGGTGTGATCGCTTACGCTCACCGCGCGTTCGATCAGACGATGGAGGTGCGCGGTGGCGGGTGTGGGTGTCGGCGACGTGGTGCAGGATTTCGAGCTGCCGGACGAGACGGGTACGCCGCGGCGGCTGTCGGAGTTCCTGGCGGCCGGACCGGTGGTGCTGTTCTTCTACCCGGCGGCGATGACCCGGGGGTGCACGGCGGAGAGCTGCCACTTCCGCGACCTCGCGGCGGAGTTCACGGCACTGGGAGCGACGCGGGTGGGCATCAGCCGCGACCCGGTGGCGAAGCAGGCCGAGTTCTCGAAGCTGCACGGCTTCGACTATCCGCTGCTGTCGGACGCCGACGGCGCGGTGGCGCAGCAGTTCGGGGTCAAGCGGCGGGTGCCGTTGGGGCCGTTGAGCATGAAGCGCATGACGTTCGTCATCGGCACCGACCAGCGGATCATCGAGGTGATCCACAGCGAGGTCAGCATGAACGAGCACGCGGACCGCGCACTGCGGGCGCTGGGCGGCTGAGCGGGCGTGAGCCCCGTGCGGCGGGTGTCGCAGTCGGCTGGTATCAAGACAGCAATCAAACAGGTGTACGGAAGAGGGTTGTGATGGATGCCGGCCAGGGTTTGTCCACTAGCGAGGTGCAGAGCATCCGGGAGTCGTTGGCGGCCGGGCGTAAACCGCGGGTGGTGTTCACCGCGTCGGCGGGGCAGATCGCCGGTCAGGTCGGTCAGGTGATCGAGCTGACCGACCCGGAGGTGTCCGACGAGTTCGTGGTGGTGCGCTTCGGTCGCGACGAGTTGCCGTTCTCCCCCGCCGACCTGGCAGTGGCGCCCAAGGGCGTCACTCGTCGGGTGGTGGAGCCGAAGCCGGAGCCCGAGCCCGAGCCGCCGACGGTGGCCGCGCCGGAGTTCGTGTTGGACACGCCGCGGGTGCCCGCGCAGCGACAGGAGGAGCCGAAGGTGGAGCAGACGGAGAAGCCGCCGGCGCGGCGGGCGGTCAAGGCCGTCAAGCCGAAGAGCCCCGCGGGCCTCACCGTGACCTTGGCGTACGCCGACGGCGAGTGGACAGTCGCCGCGCAGCAGGGCAGCAAGGCCCTCGCGAAGCCGTACGTGGTGAAGCCGGCGGAGGCGTTGAAGATGGTGGCCCTCGTCGACGTGCCCGGGGTGCAGGAGGCGGTGGAGCAGATCCTCGGCACCGAGCGGGCCGAAGCGGAGCAGCAGGCCGAGAAGCTGCGCGCCGAGCTGGCTGAGATCGAGGCCCGGCTGGCTGAGCTGCGCGAGGCCCGCTGAGGGCTGTCAGTGCCGGCTGTGGTGGCGCAGCAGTCGGGTGAGCAGTCGCGTCAGCTGCTCGCGCTCGGTGGTGGACAGCGGTGCGAGCAGGTCGACCTGGACGCGCTCGAGGGTCGCGCCCAGCCGGCGGGCCTCGTCGGCGCCGGCGTCGGTGGCGCTGATGACGTTGCGGCGGCGATCGGCCGGGTCGGGGGCACGCACCACGAGCCCTCGGCCGGCCAGGTCGTTGATGGCGGCCACCACGTCGCTGCGGTCGATGCCGCAGCGACGGCCGAGGTCGGCCTGACTCGCGGGCCCGTCCTCGGCCAGGGTGGCGAGCAGCCGGTAGTGGTAGCCGCGCAGGTCGTGCGCGGCGAAGCCCTCGCTGAGCAGGCGGGCGGCGTGACCGGCGGTCTGGTTGAGCAGCCAGCTCGGCGAGGTGCTGAGCCCGGCGGGTGACTGCGGGGCCACGTTGTCCACACGGCGCAGCCTACCAGGAATCGTTGGCGCAACCAACGATCGGGTGTTACGTTGGCGCAACCAACGTTGGCCGAGCCAACGTATCGAAGGAGGCGTCATGTCCACCGTCCCCACCCTCAACGGCCAGGTCATCGGCCAGGCCCACTACGCCACCCGGGCCCTGCTCGAACGGGCCATCAGCACACTCGGCGTCACGTTCAACCAGGTGGTCGCGCTGCACGTCCTCGCCCAGGGCCCGATCGAACCCGCAGACCTCACGCACCGGGTCACCAGCACGCTCAAGATCGACGATTCGGCCGTGCGCCAGGTGGTCGACCACCTCGTCGACGCCGGCCTCGCGCAGGTCGACGGCCCGGCCGGCGGCGACGAGACACGGCTGGCGCTCACCGACACCGGTCGCACCACGCAACGCGGCGTCGTCGCCGTCGTCGCCGACCTCAGCGCCCGGCTGTACGCGGGAATCCCCACCGACGAGGCCAGCACGGCAGCGCGGGTGCTCACCATCGTCACCCAACACGCGAACGCCGAGCTGGCGGCGACCCCGGCCTGACCGGACGCCGCCGCCGGGCGGCCGGCATCCAGGACACGGAGCCTGGAGCCGGCCGCCCGGGCCACCTACCGCGCCGGGCGCTGCCCGAGCTCCGACACCACGGCCCGTTGCAGCACCGCTGTCGTGCCCAGCACCGTCCCGGCCGGCCCGTCGACGGTGTCCGCCACGAGATAGCTGCGCTCACCGAGGTAGTCGAAGCTCTGCTCATCGAAGATCCACTCGTCGCGGCGGCTCCGCTCGGTATGCGCGACGGCGATCCCCCGCCGCCCGGCCGCGTCGGTGACCCCCCGCACCACCTCGACGCCGGGGATCTTCGCCGCGGCCCGGTAGAGCGCGGCGCTCGTGACCGGCGGCACCAACGACTCACGCAGGATGTCGCCGATCGCGGTGAACGCCGCGCCGTCGCGGCTGTTGCCCCGGCCCCGCTGCTGACGTTCCCGGTACAGCTTCGCCAGCAGGGCGTCCGGGTCCTCGGGCAGGTCGACCAGCGCCGCGTTCGGCGTCACGTCCGTGAGCGTCTCGCGCTGCGGGATCACACCGACGATGGGAGCGTGGAAGAACGGCTGCTGCACCAGGCCGTCACCCCGCTCGTGCAGGGGGATCCAGATCTCCCGCTCGTGCACCGGTCGCAGTCGGGCCGGGCCGTCACCGAGCTCGGCGAAGGCTCCCCGACTCCTGATGTAGACGTACCGGCCCTCGCCGGGCGGCGGCCCCGGCCTGCCGGTGGCCACCGCGGCCATCCGGTTGAGCAGCAGTGACGCCCCGACGCGTTCCCCCTGCTCGACCGGGACGATCAGTGGCGCGCTGTCCGACGACCACGGCTGGGCGACCATCCCGGCCGCGACCACGACGGTCAGCACGCCCGCCACCGGCACGAGCACCCGCATCCGTCGTGGCCGCCGCGACGGCCGCCGGACCTCGGTCAGCAGATGATGCCGCAGTGCCTGTCGGCGCATCGCCGGCAGGGCCGGCACGGGCGGAGCGGTGGGCTCTCTCATCGGTACTCTCCCTGCTCGACGGGGGTCATCCGGGCGCCGGTCAGCTCCTGCTGCGCCAGCGCCCGCAGCCGGGTTCGGGCCCGCGACAGTCGGGAGCGCACGGTCCCGACGGGTACGCCCAGCGCCTCGGCCGCCGCCGCGTAGTCCAGTTGCGACCACACGCAGAGCAGGAACACCTCCCGGTCGGCGCGGCGCAACGCCCGCAGTCCCGCCAGGGCGGCGGCCACCTGGTCGGCGTCGTGCATCCGGTCGACCACCGCGTCGGCGAAGTCGGGGACGGTGTCGCGTACCGGCAGCCGCCGCAACGCCTCCCGGTGCCGGCGCGCCGCCCGCCGGCGGTTGCGCAGGACGTTTGTCGCGATCCCGAGCAGCCACGGCCGCAGACCGTCCCCGTCCGGGCGCAGGGATCCGCGGATCCGCCACGCTTCGAGGAAGGTCAGCGACACCACGTCCTCGGCGTGCGCCGCATCGCTTCCGCTCCACAGCGCATGTCGATGAACCGCCTCGGCGTGCTCGTCGAAGAGCTCACCCAACGCGTCGGAGTCTCCGGCCCGGATCCGGGCCCGCATCTCGGCTGTCACACCTGTATCTGTCCGCTGCCGCCGCCGAGTTCCCACTTCGGAGGCGGAAACCATCGGCCCGCCGGTCAGAAGTAGTCGAGCAACTGCGCGGGCCCGCCGCAGGCCAGGAGGTCGAGCGCGCCCGGGTCGACACCCGGGCCGTGGTGCAGCAGCCCGGCCTGCGCGACCGAGCGGGCCTGCGCGGCACCGGCGTAGAGCAGAGCGAAACCGCGCACGTCCAACCGCAGGTCGGCCTCGCCGCCGACCCGGGTCAGCTCGGCGTCGCCGTCGGCGACGGTCAGCCTCCAGGTACCGGTGTTCCACTCGGCGAGCGGGTCGGTGAGGGCGAAGTCGACGACGCCCCGGGCGTGGGCGGGCCACCCCCGCGCGCTCACCGAGCGGGCGACGTCGACCGGTCGGTGCATCCACAGGTCCCGCTCGTGGTCGCGGGCCGACTCCAACGGCAGGACGGTGCTGACCGCGTCGCCGTCGAGCGGGCACAGTCGCAGCGTCGGCGCGACGCTGGCCCAACTGCCGAGCACCCCGACGATCTCCCGGGCGGCCTCGGGCGTGACAGCGAGGGCCTCGTCGACGGTGAGCACCGAATCCGCTCCGTAGCCCCGGCCCCGCTGCCAGGTGGCGTAACCGACCAGCTCGCCGTCGGCCTCGACGAGGGTGACCCCGTCACCGGGCAGACCGCGGTCGGCGGCGTCGAACAGCTCACCCCGGCGGGTCAGCATGCCGTTGCGGTGCCGGGTGACCCGCTCGTACAGGGCGTCGACGGCCGGCAGGTCGGCGGGCGTACCGGCTCGGACGGTGAGGTGCGACGCGGGCCGGTGGCGGGGCAACGCGGCGGTGGCCAGGTCGACGGTGCGCAGCACCCCCGCGGCCTCCCACCCGCAGGCCCGGTACGGGGCGGCGACGGTCGGATAGAGCGCGCTGACCGCCGCCTGACGGTCGCGGGCGCCGCGTAGCAGCGCGCTGAGCAGGGCTCGCGCCACGCCGTGACCACGGGCCTCGGGGGCGACGGCCACCCCGGCCACGTCCGCGGCCGGCACCGCCCGCCCGGACCACCACTGGTCGTGGTGCAGGTCGATGGCCTTGCCGACGAGCCGACCGGAGTCGTCGAACGCGCCGTAACGGGTCAGGCCGGGCACCGGCGCGGGCGCGGGCGCCGGGCGCTGCGGGTCAGAGCCGAACGCGAAGCGGCCCAGCTCCCAGGCGGCGTCGAGGTCGTCGGCGGTGAGTTCGCGTACGTGCACAGTGGCGGGCATCGGCACACCGTAAACGAGCCCACCCCCACCAACCGCCCGATTTTCCCGACGCCCCCGCGCTGCGCCGTCCCCGCTGGTGCGCGATTCCCCGCTTCCGGCGGTCAGTGTTGCGGGATGTTGGCCACGCCGATGCGCTTGCGGAACACCCAGTACGTCCACCCCTGGTAGGCCAGCACCACCGGAGTGAAGATCACCGCCACCCAGGTCATGATCTTCAGGGTGTACGGGGTGGACGCGGCGTTGGTGGCCGTCAGCGTGCCTGCCGCGTCCAGGGTGGAGGGCAGCACGTTCGGGAACAGCGCCGCGAACAGGGTCGCCACCGCCAGGCCGATCGCCACGGCCGTGCCGGTGAACGCCCAGCCCTCCCGGCGTACCCGGGCGGCGGCCAGACCGCCGAGCAGGGCGAGGGCCGCGCCGACGGCGAGCACGACGGCGGCCGCGCTGGAGCGGATGTTCAACGTCCAGGTCAGGAACCCGACCGCGAGCACGGCGGCGCCCACACCCAGGCGCACGGCGAGCGCGCCCGCCCGCTCGCGGATGTCGCCGGTGGTCTTCAGGGCGAGGAACACCGCGCCGTGGGTGAGGAACAGCGCGAGAGTGGTCGCGCCGCCCAGCAGGGCGTACGGGTTGAGCAGGTCCAGCAGACCGCCGACGTACTCGTGGTCGGCGTCCAGTGGCACGCCGCGCAGGATGTTGGCGAAGGCGACGCCCCACAGGATCGCCGGCAGCAGCGAGCCGACCACGATCGCCGCGTCCCAACGGCGCTTCCAGGACGCCTCGGGGCGCTTGTGCCGGTACTCGAAGGCGACCCCCCGGGCGATCAGGGCCAGCAGGATCAGCAGCAGCGGCAGGTAGAAGCCGGAGAAGAGGGTGGCGTACCACTCGGGGAACGCGGCGAACATGGCGCCACCGGCGGTGATCAGCCACACCTCGTTGCCGTCCCAGACCGGGCCGATGGTGTTGATCAGGACGCGGCGTTCCCGGTCGTCGCGGCCGAGCACGGGCAGCAGCATGCCGACGCCGAAGTCGAAGCCCTCCAGGATGAAGTACCCGGTGAACAGCACGGCGACGAGGAGAAACCAGATGGTGGTCAGTTCCACGATGGGCTCCGGGATCAGTAGGCGAAGGCGAGCGGGCGCTCGGCGTCGTCGTGGGTGTCGTCGATGGGGTGCTCTTCGCTGACGTCGGGTACGCCGGCCTTGGCGTAGCGCAGCAGCAGCTTGACCTCGATCACGGCGAGGGTGGCGTAGATCAGGGTGAAGGCGGTGAACGAGGTGAGGACCTCGGCCAGCGAGACGCTGCGGGACACCCCGTTGCGGGTGAGCATCTCGCCGAAGACGATCCACGGCTGGCGGCCCATCTCGGTGAAGATCCAGCCGAACGAGTTGGCCAGCAGCGGCAGCACCGGCATGGCCAGCCCGGCGCGCAGCAGCCACTTGCTGCTCGGGGTGCGGCCCTTGCGCTGGCTCCAGAGCACCAGCAGGGCGATCGCGGCCGCGGCCATCCCGAAGGCGATCATGAAGCGGAAGCTCCAGTAGGTGACCGGGATGATCGGGGTGTAGCTGCCGGCGCCGTACTGGCTGGCGTACTGGGCCTGGAGGTCGTTGATGCCGTGCACGGTGCCGTTCGGGTCACCGGTGCCCAGGTACGACAACAGGTACGGGATCTTGATGGCGAACACCTCGCGGCTGCCGTCCAGGCTGCCGATGGTGAGCACCGAGAACGAGGCGGGGCTCTCGGTGGTGTAGAGGCCCTCGGCGGCGGCCATCTTCATCGGCTGCACGTCCGTCATGATCTTGCCCTGGATGTCGCCGGTGAACAGCACGGCCGCGGAGGCGACCAGGACCACCCAGGAGCCGAACTTCGTGGCGAAGCGGTACGCGCCGGTGTCGGCGGAGTCCCGGTTGCGAATCACGTGGTAGAGGCCGACCGCCACGACCAGCGACCCCGCGACCAGGAACGAGCCGGCCAGGGTGTGCGGGAAGGTGATCAGGGCGACCTTGTTGGTCAGCACGGCCGGGAAGTCGGTCAGCTCGGCGCGTCCGCTGTCGGGGTTGATCCGGTAGCCCACCGGGTTCTGCATGAACGAGTTCGCGGCGAGGATGAAGTACGCGGACAGGTTGGTGCCGATCGCGGCGGCCCAGATGCTGGCCAGGTGCGCCCGCTTGGGCAGCCGATCCCAGCCGAAGATCCACAGCCCGATGAAGGTGGATTCGAGGAAGAACGCGACGAGCGCCTCGATGGCCAGGGGTGCGCCGAAGATGTCGCCGACGAAGCGGGAGTAGTCGCTCCAGTTCATGCCGAACTGGAATTCCTGCACGATGCCGGTGACCACACCCATGGCGAAGTTGATCAGGAACAGCTTGCCGTAGAACTTGGTGAGCTTGAGGTAGCGCTCGTTGCCGGTGCGGTGCCACATCGTCTGGAGGATGGCCACCAGCACGGAGAGGCCGATGGTCAGCGGCACGAAAAGGAAGTGGTAGACGGTGGTGACACCGAACTGCCAGCGGGCAACGTCCAACGCGTCCACCTGAAAAACCCCCAACGATCCGTACTACGAGACGTAGTAAATACTACTGCTCGTCGTAGAGGATTGGGCAGGGCCGGGTGGCCCGAAACGGCCCGGGACCAATGACCCTGATCACCCGACCCGCCCTCGCGGCCCCGCCGGGGCGTGCGACGATGGCGCGCTGATGGACACCGCACACACCACCTGGCAGCCGCCGCTGATCTGGCGCGCAGCCCTGCTGCTGGCCCGGGGCCTGGTCGGCCTGCTCGCCCGCCTCGAGGTCACCGGCGACGTCCCGACGCACCTGCGTCGCGGCCCGCTGGTGCTGACCGCCAACCACATCAGCCCGTTCGACCCGGTGGTCATGGCCGCCGCCTGCCAGATCCGCGGCGTCGCCCCCCGGATCATGGCGACCGCCGGGCTGTTCCGCGTCCCGGTGTTCGGTGCCGCCATGCGCCACGCCGGGCACATCCGGGTCGACCGCGGCACCAGTGCCGTGCACCAGGCCCTCGACAACGCCGCCACGGCCGTCGCGCGTGGCTCGGTGATCCTTATCTACCCCGAGGGGCGCATCGGCCTCGACCCCGGCCTGTGGCCCGAACGCGGCAAGACCGGCGCCGCCCGCCTCGCCCTGGCCTGCGGTGCCCCGGTCGTCCCGGTCGCCCAGTGGGGCTCGCACGAGGTGCTGCCCTACCAGGCGCCCCGCGGAATGCTGCGCGGCATCGCCCGCTCGCTGTGGCGCCGCCCGGTGATCCGGGTGCACTTCGGCACCCCCGTCGACCTGGGCGAGACGGCGGCCGCCAACCCCGGCGCGGCCCGCCGCGCCACCGACCGGATCATCGACGCGCTCACCGACACCCTCGCCCCGCTGCGCCCCGACGAACCCGACCGTCCCCGCCACGTCGACCCCGGACGCCCCACCGACCTCAGCCGCACCCACCGCCGCCGCTCAGACTGAGGCCACCGCCGCGACCGCCGAGGTTGCCGCGACGTCGAGGTGCGCCAGTGCCCGGAGACCCCGCACGGGCGCCGGAAAGCCGGGTCGGGCGCCGGGTGGAACGGTCTGCCGGGGGGCCTGCGGCACCGAGTCAGCCGGGTCCCGCACCCCACCCCTCCCAACCCCCCACACCACCTTCGCTTCCTTTGCTCTGCACCCGCGGACGCACCAGTTACTGAAGGTGACTGGCGACTCCGCGGGTGCAGAGCAAAGGACGTAGGACAGGCATCCGGAGGTGGGGGCCGTAGGCCGGTCCGGCGGGATCGTGCGGCCGACTGGCATGCCGAGGGTCGCGCCTGCCGCCACCGCGGACAGGGACACCTGCCGACCACGGCAACCACCCGTGCCGCCTCCCCGGCGTCCCAGGCCTGATCTTCGCCGGCAGGCCACCCGCGCTCCACCGACGGCAGGCATACTGCGCTGCGTGTTGACCCGATTCGGCTACCTCGACGCGCCCGCGCCGCTGGCGTTCGCCCACCGTGGCGGCGCCGCCGAGGGCGACGAGAACACCACCGAGGCGTTCGCCCGGGCCATCGGGCTGGGCTACCGGTACGTGGAGACCGACGTGCACGCCACCGCCGACGGTGTGGCGGTGATCTTCCACGATCCGACGTTGCGCCGGGTCACCGGCGAGGCGGGGCGCATCGCCGAGATGAGCTGGGCGGACCTCGCCTCCGTACGCGTCGGCGGCGCCGCCGTCGTACCCCGGCTCGACGAGGTGTTGGGGGCGTGGCCGCAGGTCCGCTTCAACATCGACGTGAAGGCCGACGGCGGCGTCGAGCCGACGGTCGCGACAGTGACCCGGGCCGGCGCCGGCGACCGGGTGCTGCTCGCCTCGTTCAGCGACGCCCGGCTGACCCGGCTGCGGGCGCTCACCGAGGGACGCGTCGCCACCAGCCTCGGCATGCGCGGCGTCGCCCGGCTGCGGCTGGCCTCCCTGCACGGGCGTCCGCTGCGGCTGCCGCCGTCGGTGGTCGCCGCGCAGGTGCCGCCGCGCTACGGGCGGGTGCCGGTGGTGGACCGCCGGTTCCTCGACTACTGCCACCGGATCGGCCTGCAGGTGCACGTCTGGACGATCGACGAACCCGCCCAGATGCACGACTTACTGGATCGTGGCGTGGATGGCATCATGACCGATCACGTCGGCGTGCTGCGCGACGTCTACCGCAGCCGCGGCCACTGGGCCGCCTGAACCATTCCAAGGACCCCCGATGGCCGAGACCGTGACCCCCACGGTGGACGACACCCCACCTCCCGCGAGCACCCGCAGGGAGCGCCGGGGCTGGTACATCTACGACTGGGCCAACTCCGCGTTCCAGACCACCGTCATCACCGTGTTCCTCGGCCCGTTCCTGACCACGGTCGCCGAGGTGGCGGCCGGGTGCGAGCTGGGTGCGGATTCGTGCGACGGCTTCGTGTACCCGCTCGGCATCAAGGTCGCCGCCGGGTCCTACTACCCGTACCTGATCTCGCTGTCGGTGTTCCTCACCGTGTTCGTGCTGCCGGTCATCGGGGCCATCGCGGACCGGTCGGCGCACAAGAAGCGGCTGCTCGGCGGTGCCGCGTTCACCGGCGCCGGCGCCACCATCGCGATGGCGTTGGTCACCGGCGACCGATACCTGCTCGGCGGGGCGCTCTTCCTGGTCGCCAACATCTCGTTCGGCGCCGCGATCGTGGTCTACAACTCGTTCCTGCCGCAGCTCGGCGGCCCCGACGAACGCGACGGCATCTCCAGTCGCGGCTGGGCGCTGGGCTACCTCGGCGGCGGTCTGCTGCTGGCGCTCAACCTGGTCGCGATCACCCTGCTCGACGACGGTGACAACCCGCAACGCACCCTGGACCTGGCCCGCTGGTCGATCGTGTCCGCCGGTGTCTGGTGGGCGCTGTTCACGCTGGTCCCGCTGCGGTGGCTGCGTGAACGCCCGCCAGCGGCGGCACTGGCCGGTGGCGGCAACATTCTCACCGACGGGTTCCGCCAGCTCGGCCGCACCGTCCGCGAGATCAAGGCGTACCCGCTGACGCTGTACTTCCTGCTCGCCTTCCTGGTCTACAACGACGGCATCCAGACCGTCATCACCCTGGCCAGCCAGTACGGCACCGAGGAACTGCGCCTGGAGCAGAGCACCCTGATCATCACGATCCTGCTGGTGCAGTTCCTCGCCTTCGGCGGAGCGTTGAGCCTGGGCGCGCTGGCCCGGCGCATCGGCGCGTGGAAGACCGTGCTGCTCAGCCTGGTCCTCTGGACCGGTGTGATCATTGCCGCGTTCCGGCTGCCCGCCGAGGCGCCGGTGCCGTTCATGGTCCTCGGCGCGGCCATCGGCCTGGTCCTGGGCGGCAGCCAGGCGCTGAGTCGGTCGCTGTTCAGCCAGCTCATCCCCACCGGGAAGGAAGGCGAGTACTACGGCTTCTACGAGATCAGCGACAAGGGCACCAGCTGGCTCGGCCCGCTCGCCTTCGGCCTGGTGTTCCAGCTCACCTCCTCCTACCGGGTGGGCCTGGTCTCACTGCTGATCTTCTTCGTGGTCGGTTTCCTGCTCCTCGCCGCCGTGCCGATGCGCCGTGCCATCATCGCCGCCGGCAACACGCCACCGCGGGTGCTCTGAGCACGCGTCCCGCGCCTGACAGATCAGGAGTGGCCGATCGGCTAGGCTGCCCGACCGTGACTGACGACGCCACCACCGCCCCGACCTGCCTGGCCCATCGGTTCCCCGGCCAGCCGCACGCTCCGGCCGCGTGCGCGGCGGCGCGTGGGCTCGACGGGCGGCCGGTGCACGCGGCGGCGTTGAAGTTCTTCTGGGGGCCAATGGACTGCGGCAAGTCCACGATGGCGTTGCAGATGAACTACAACCACGCCCGGCAGGGCCGGCGCGGGCTGGTCACCACCCGCATCGACCGGTCGCTGGGACCGCAGGTCACCACCCGCATCGGCCTGGCCCACGAGGCCATCGAGGTCACCGACGACCTGGACCTGCGGGCCCTGGTGCGCGGCCGGTGGGCCGACGGGGTACGCGTGGACTACCTGATCTGCGACGAGGCGTGCTTCTACACCGTCGAGCACGTCGAGCAGATGGCCGAACTGGTCGACAGCTACGACGTCGACGTCTTCGCGTTCGGCCTGGCCACCGACTTCCGGTCGCGGATGTTCCCCGCCGCGCAACGCCTGTTCGAGCTGGCCGACGAGGTGGCCCGCATCCAGGTCGAGGTGCTCTGCTGGTGCGGCCGCGAAGGGCTGCTCAACGCCCGCGTCGTCGACGGGCGGGTCGTCCGTGAGGGCGCCCAGGTCGTCATCGGCGACACCGTCGACACCGCCGAGGTGCGCTACCAGGTGCTCTGCCGCCGGCACTTCCGCAGCGGCGACCTCGGCCCGCGCGACTGAGGCGCCCCACCAGCTGGAACCGACCCGGTGCGCCGGACGGTCAGGACGGCTGCCGGGCCGCTGCGGTCCGCACCCGGAACCGGTCGGTCAGGATCACGGCGACCGTCACCGCCAACGCCGCAGCGGCGCACACCGCGACGGGAGCTCCCAGCACCACAGCTGTCGGCATCAGCGCCAGCAGGACCACCACCGCCGCGACCCGGCTGATCGGCAGGATCCGCCACAGCAGCGCCTTGTAGGCGGCGTGCCCGGCCAGGAACAGCGCGGGACCCCCCAGGGTGAGCAGCACGTCGACAGTGGTGGCCGGCGCGCCGGGCTCCCGCAGTAACCGCTCGTCCGCCGCCGACGCGACGACGACACCGGCCACGATCACCGGGTGCAGGAAGTTGAACGCGACCCGGCTCAACGCGCCGGTGCGCTCCCCGGCCTGGGCGATGACCTGCGTGGCCGCCGGGGCCGAGCGGGCGAAGTAGACCCACCACAGCGCCACCGAACCGCCGAACGCCAGCAGGAACGCCCCGGACGTCACCAGGTTCACCTGCGACGTGAGGGTGCTGCCGGTGACCAGGATCGACTCCCCCAGCGCGATCAGGACGAACGCCGCGCACCGTTCGGCCAGGTGCCCGCCCTCCACCATCCACCGCTCGGGTCGGCTGCGTCCCCGTCGCGGCAGCGGATAGCCGATCGAGAGGCCGACCACCTCGATCACGATCACCGCCGCCCACACCGCGTCCCGGGCGGCACCGCCGACCAGGCCACCGACGACCACGAGCACCGACGTTCCCGTGATCCACGGCAGCGACTGCTGAAATCCGGCCACCAACCACGGACTGCCCTGCACCGCCCACAACGCGAACAGGGTGCGGCCCACCTGCACGATGACGTAGACCAGCGCGAAGAGCAGGCCGGTCGAGCCGAACGCTTCCGGGATCGTCGCCGACAACAGCAGGCTGCCCAGCCCCACCCCGATCAGCATCGTCCGCACCGGCCCCTGGTCCGGTTGCAGCCAGTTCGTCAGCCAGGTGGTGTAGACCCAGACGAGCCACACCAGCGCCAGCAACAGGCCGGTACGTCCCGCGCCCCTCCAGTCCAGGTGCGCGAGCAGGTAGTGCGACAGCTGGGTGATGGTGAAGATGAAGACGAGGTCGAAGAAGAGTTCCGTCGAGGTGGTCGGCTGCACCCCCTCGCGCGGTCGCAGCAACTGTGGGCGTAGCGGGGCGGCGACAGTGGGCCTAGAAGGGGTCACCGCACACCCGCCAGCTTCCGTCCTCACGGACCACCGGTAGGCGACGTTCCTCGCTGAGCCCGCCGTCGCGGGTCACCTTCACAGTCACCGTGCCCTGCGGTCGTCCGCTGCGGGTCGCGACCGACACGTCGGTGATCTCGTAGTCGGTGACCATCGGTGGTGTCCGCACCCAACTGGTGAAGCCAATCTCGCTCCAGCGGCTGCGCGCGTCCTCGCAGAGCCGCTCGTACGCCCGGTCGCTGTCGCCGAGAGCCACCTCGCTGAGGAAACCGTCGGCGGTCTCCCGGATCGGGCCGGCGGCCTGCCGGACGGTCTGCAGGTTCCAGGCGCCCAGCCCGGCCACCCCCACGCAGCACAGCGCCACGCCGAACCCGGCGAACGCCAACCCGGTGCGCATCGGGCGGTGACGCCGGGCCGGTCGGCTCCACGACTGGCCCGCACCCACGACTACCGACCGTAGAGAAGACGGTTACGCCGACGGGCGACAAGCCGGAAACTGGGTGCGCCCGATGGGCGGGTGTGCCCTGTTCGCGGCGGCCCCGCATCGTCTACCGTCGGCGCACACCCCCGAGCAGTGCCAGGAGCCGATCGATGAGCCGCTTCGTGCAGCCGGTACCACCCCCCGTCGACCCGTACGCCGGCGATGGTCTGCTGCGGTCCTGGCTGGAGCGTCACCTCGGCCCGGGCGGGCACGCCGCCGCGAAGGGCCGTCTCGCGGACCTGGCCGCCGACGTCACCGGCCCGCTGCGCGCGGCGCACGCCGACGCGGAGGCGCACCCGCCGACGCTGGTCCGCTACGACCCGTGGGGTGCCCGGATCGATCGCATCGACACCTCCGCCGGTTGGCAGGCGCAACGTGCCGCCGCCGCCCGACACGCCGTGGTGGCGCTGCCCTACCTGCCGGACGCGCGGGGCACCTGGGGTGCCGCCGCGCGGGTCGTGCAGCACGCCCTGCTGCACCTTTACGGGCCGGAGTCGGCGACGTTCTCCTGCCCGGTGGCGATGGCCGACGGGGCGGCGGCGCTGCTCAGCACGCCCGACGTCGACGCCACGGTCCGGGACGCGTGGCTGCCCCGGCTGATCTCCACGGACCCGGCCACGGCGATCACCAGCGGGCAGTGGATGACCGAGTCGCAGGGCGGTTCCGATCTGGGCCGCTCCAGCACCCTCGGCCGACCCGCGGCGGACGGTTCGTGGCGGCTGACCGGGGAGAAGTGGTTCTGCTCCGCCGCCGACGCGGCGATGGCGGTGGCGCTGGCCCGGCCCGAGGGCGCCGGGCGGGGCAGCCGGGTGCTCGCCCCGTTCCTCGTTCCCCGGTACGCGGTCGACTCACCGCTGGCCGACGGCGGGGCGCCCGGTGCACCCGCACCGGGTGTCACAGTGCACCGGCTCAAGGACAAGCTGGGCACCCGGGCGCTGCCCACCGCCGAGATCGGCCTGCGCGACGCGTACGCCCTGCCGCTGGGTGACCCGGCGGTGCCCGGTCTGGTCCGGGCGATGACTCTGGTCGTGGTGACCCGGGTGCACAACGCCGCGGCGGCGGCCGGCGGGATGCGACGGGGTCTCGCCTACGCCCGCGCGTACGCCGAGGCGCGGCACGTCGCCGGCGGCCCGCTGGTGTCCTCGCCCCTGCACCGGGCCACCCTGGGCACCCTCGCCGTCGACGCGGCGGGCGCGTTCGCTCTCGCCGGGCACGCCTTCGCCCTGCTCGGGCGGGTCGAGGTCG
Organism: Micromonospora sp. NPDC049049; assembly: GCF_040649115.1. Taxonomy (NCBI): domain Bacteria; kingdom Bacillati; phylum Actinomycetota; class Actinomycetes; order Micromonosporales; family Micromonosporaceae; genus Micromonospora; species Micromonospora sp. NPDC049049. The sequence goes on from NZ_JBEZEX010000006.1 coordinate 59,873, forward strand.
GCGCCGATCCGGAGGCCGCGGCCGAGCTGCGCATCGTGGCACCGTTGGCGAAGCTCGCCACCGGTCGACTCGCCGTCAGCTCCGCCAGCGAGTACGTGGAGAGCTTCGGCGGGGCCGGCTACGTGGAGGACACCGGCGTGCCCCGCCTGCTGCGCGACGCCCAGGTGCTGCCGATCTGGGAGGGCACCACCAATGTGCTGGCCCTGGACGTGCTGCGCGCGTTGACCCGGGAGGACGCCGGGACGCCGCTGCTGAGCCGGCTGGCCGCCGCCGTCGACCTCGCGCGGCCGCTGTCGCCGGTGCTGGCCGACACCCTGGCCACCGCTGCCGCGCAGTTGGCGGAGACCATCGCCGCGGTAACCGTCGAACCGGGTGCGCCGGCGGTGCTCGCGGGCGCCCGCGGTCTGGCGTTGCGCCTGGCGTACGCGCTGACCACCGCGTTGCTTGTCGAGCACGCCGCGTGGGGCGACGAGCAGGCGGAGTTGGCCGCCCGGCTGTGGGCGCGCCGCTGGCTGCGGCACGAGGAGATCGCCGAGGACGCCCACCATCACCTCGACCTGCTCTGCTGACCGGTCGGCGCGAGCGGACGGGTGAACGCCATGTCGGTGCTGATCGAGCTGGGTGACGACAGGGGCGCGCCCCCGGACGAGCGCCGCCCACCACCGCAGGTGTCCCGCCGGTGGCGGGTGGCGGTGCTGGTGGCGGCCTGTGTCCTGCTGCTCGGTGGTGCCGCCCCGGCCGCGCGCCTGACGCCGCCGCCCGGGCCGGCGCTGCCCGCCCGGGCGACGGTGCTGGGCGCGGGGCCGCTGCTGCTGGTCGTCGACCCTGAGCCGAACCCGCCGACGCTGAGCGCCTACGACTCGGTCGCGCCGAACGGGCCGCCGCGGTGGCGGGTCACAGTGCCGCCCGCAGCCGGGTGGTCCGCCGAGGTCGCCGGTGATGTGCTGCTGCTGGTCGAGCGCGACCAGGCGCTCGGGGCACGGATGACCACCGGGCGGTCGTTGCGGACCGGCGAGCCGGTATGGCGGCGACCCGAGCGGGTGTACGCGGCCGGGGACGCGGCGGTCGCGGTGAGCGAGGTGCGCAGCGCCTCCGAACCGGGTCGGCGGGTCGAGGGCACTGTGCACGGCGTCGACCCGGCCACCGGGGCGACCCTGTGGTCGGTCCCGCTGCCCTCCACTGCGGTGCTGCGGGCGCTGCCCGGCCTGCCTGGGCGGGTGCTGCTGGTGCAGGACGACGGGTTGGTCCGGCTGCTCGACGCCCGCGACGGCACCGAACGTGGGCGGGGACAGCTTCCGCCTGCCGACTACGGCCCGGACAATCCCCAGGTTGTCGGGGCGCACCTGGTGCTGCGCCACCCGCGCGGCGGCGCGGTGGCGCTGACCGGCTACGACCTACCCGGGCTGGTGCCGCGCTGGCGGTCGCCGGTGCAGCCGGGTGACCTGATCCTGCGGCCCTGCCAGGGTCTGCTCTGCGGGCAGGACGAGCAGGGACGCTGGGCGATCGACGCGGGCAGCGGGGTGCGGGTGTGGACGTGGCCGGGCGGGGCGCGCTGGCGAACGGTCGCTGGCCCACGGGTTGCCACGGAACCCCTGGTGGTGCTGGGGATGGCGGCTGACGGTAGGCGCTCCCTGGTCGCGACGGTGGGGCGCGACGGTCATCGGGTGTCCGCTGTGCTCCCGGCGGGTGTGACCGACTGCCGCCGGGTCGGCGCCGGGTTGATCTGCCGCGACGGCACGGCCCGCGTGACGTTCTGGCCCCTCGACGCCCCCTGACCCCGGGTCAGCGCAGGGGGCCTCGGGCAACGGCTGCGCGCATCGTGGCCGGATCGCCGGCCGGAACGAACTCCAACCACCAGGTGGCCCCGGCGGTGGCCAGCTCGCCGAGGTAGGCCCGTTCGGCGCGTTCGTCGGAGCGGCGTCGCCGGCCGCCGATGGCCACGTCGAACGGCTGACCGTCGGCGCGTGTCGATGGCAGGGCCTTCGCCAGGTCGTGGACCTCGTCGGGGGTGAAGTCGGACCACCCGTCGGTGTCGGTGAGCTTGTACGGCACGATGCCGTCGGCGCGAGCGGCCCTGCGGCGCACCGCCCCGGCCTGCGTGCTCCCGCCGACCCAGACCGGCACCCGCGGCGACTGCACCGGCGCCGGCCGCAGCGACACCCCGTCGGCGCGGTAGTGGGTGCCCTGGTGACTGACCCGCCCACCGCTGAGCAGCCCGGTCAGCAGGTCGAGACCCTCGTCGAGCATCGCGGCCCGCACGGACAGCTCGGTCTGCTCGCCGAAGGCGACCAGACCCCGGTCGCCGGGGTCACCGACACCGACCGCGACTGTCGCCCGGCCCGCGCTGAGGTGGTCGAGGGTGAGGACCTCCCGCGCCAACTTCGCCGGGCGGCGTCGGGGCAGCGCGGTGACGGTGGTGCCCAGTCGCACCCGGTCGGTGTGCCCGGCGATCGCGGCGAGGACGAGCCACGGGTCGTAGGTGAACGGCTCGTCGCCGGAATAGTGGATCAGATAGTCCTCCAGGAACACGCCGTCCCAGCCGGCGCGTTCGGCAAGCTCACCCAGCTCGACCAGTGTGGACACCGCGATCGAGGCCCCACCGCAGGAAATCTCCAGACCGTGTCTCATCCGCCGACCGTAGGGCGGGGGCCTGACATTGGGCCTCGGCGAGTGTCGCGGGGCCGAAGGTGTCGGGCCCCGGCGGCATACTGCCGGCGTGACAGTTTCTGCCGACCTCGCGATGGTCAACCTCGACAGTTCCGATCCCGCCGGCCACGCCGCGTTCTATCACGAGGCGCTCGGCTGGGAGGTCACCCACAGCCAACCGGAATACGCGATGATCAGCTCCGGTGGCGTCTCCATCGGCTTCGGGCTGGTGGAGGGTTACCGACCGCCCTCCTGGCCGGACGAGACCGGTGACAAGCGCTACCACCTGGATCTCTACGTCGACGACCTGGCGGCGGCGGAGGAGAAGTTCGTGGCCGCTGGCGCGTCGAAGCCCTCCTTCCAGCCCGGTGGTGAGCGGTGGGTGGTGCTTCTCGACCCGATCGGGCAGCCGTTCTGCATCTGCCCCCGCCCACAGAGCTGACACGGGCGGACGCAGAGCCGCGGCAGCGCCGCCCGCGCTGCTCAGCCGCGACGACGCGACCGGGCCGCCCACACCGCGTAGGCCGGGTCGCGGTCGAGGTTGTGCCGGTCCCGGTCGTAGCGGCGGGTGGTGCGCGGGTCGGCGTGCCCCATGGCGTCCTGCACGTCCTCCAACGGCACGCCCTCCGAGCGGGCCGTGGTGGCGAAGGCGTGCCGCAGCGAGTGCGGGGACAGCTTCGCCCAGGCCTGGATGCCGGCGGCGCGGGCGAGCCGACGGACCATCCGGAACACCGAGTGTCGGTCCAGCCGGGCACCGCTGGCGGTGACCAGCAGCGGGCCGGTGAGCTGCGGCACCGGCACGCCGGTGGTGGCGGCCCGCTGGGCCAGGTAGGCGTCCAGGGCGTAGCCGGTGCCGGGGGTGAGGGCGCGGCGGCGTTGTTTGCCGCCCTTGCCGACGAAACGCACGCTGCGGTGGCCGCGTTCGGTGCCGAGGTCGGTCAGGTCCAGCGAGATCAGCTCCCCGACCCGCAGGCCCAGGTCGGCGAGGAGCGCGAGGGCCGCCCGGTTGCGGACGGCGGTCGCGCCGGTGTCCGCGTCGGCGGCGCTGAGCAGGGCGTCCACCTCCTCGGGGGTGAGCCCGACGGTGGCGGAGTGGTCCCGGTCGACGCGGGGGCGGTCGGCGCCGGAGACCGGGTTGGCCGGCACAGCGCCCAGTTTGACGAGGAAGTCGTACCAACTGGACAGCGCCGAGAGTCGGCGTGCGACTGTCGCCGGGGTCAGTGGGCGGCCACTGCGGGTGCCGAGGCTGCTCTCCAGGGCGCGGGCGTATTCGTTGACGTGCAGGAACGTGGCCCGCAGCGGGTCCAGGTCATGCCCGTTGCACCAGGTGAGCCAGCCGGTGACGTCACGTCGGTAGGCGTCTCGGGTGTGCTCGGACAGCCGCCGGTTGCGCAGCCACGCCTCGGTGACCTCGACCGGCCCGCTCGGCAGCGCCGGTGGCGCGGACGGGCGGGCGAGCACCGGAGCGTCGGAGAACACCATGTGAAAAAGGCTCTCAGCCTCGGGTGGGATCGGCGTGCAGGCGCGCCGATCCCACCCGTCACCGTGTCGGATCAGGCGTTGATCTCTCGGCGGGCGGCACCGTTGGCCTGGATGGTCACCCGGCGGGGCTTGGCACGCTCGGCGACCGGGATGCGCAGCGTCAGCACCCCGTTCTCGTAGCCCGCCTCCAGCTTGTCGGTGTCGAGCGTGTCGCCGAGGAACAGTTGCCGGGTGAAGGTGCCCATCGGGCGTTCGGCGGCGACCAGCTCGACGCCGTCGCCGGCGGGCCGGCGACGCTCGGCGCGGACGGTGAGCACGTTGCGCTCGACGGTGCAGTCGATGCTGTCCGGGTCGACGCCGGGCAGGTCGAACGCCGCGTAGAAGTGGTCGCCGTCGCGGTAGGCGTCAAGGTGCATCGTCGCGGGACGGGCCGCCGTACCGAAGAACTGCTCGGCGAGCCGGTCGATCTCGCGGAACGGGTCGGTACGCATCAACATCGTCATGCCTCCTCGGTTCTCCTGGCCGAAGGTGATGAGTTGAGCCGGGCTGACTCAACTTCCTCTTCTTATTTAGCGCGTCCGCGCGCCGACGTCAACTGCTCCGGACAGCCGCTTTTCAAACCAGTGTTCGGCGTAGGGGCCCCGCGAGTACGCGGGGATCTCGGCGTAGCCGTGCCGGGCGTACAGGGCGCGGGCCTCGACCAGGTCGTGCCGGGTGTCGAGCCGGATCCGGTGCGCCCCGGCCGCACGGGCCTGCTCTTCGACGGCGGCGAGCAGCACGGCGCCCCCACCGGCGCCGCGATGCTCGCCGCGGATGAACACCCGGGTCAGCTCGGCCCATCCCGGTTGCCAGCGCAGCCCGGCGCAGCCGGCCAGGTCGGTGCCGTGGTGGGCGAGCAGGAGCAACCCGCTCGGCGCGGTCAGGTCGTCGCTGGGCAGCTCGGCCAGAGCGGCGTCGACCTCACCGGGCCGGGCCGGGCGACGGTGGTAGCGGACCACCATCTCGGTCATGTACTCGCGCAGCAGCAGCACCGCGTCGGGGTGGTCGGGCCGGCTGGCGCTTGTCGTCCAGGTGGGTCGGGCGGTGACGGTCACCTGTTGATCATCACCGCCCGGTCAACGGCTTTATCCGGTCGCCCGGGTGCCCGGTGTCGTGGCCTCGCCGACCCGCAGCAGCCGCCAGTCGGCCAGATCCCGCAGCAACTGCCGGTCGTGGGTGGCGACGACGACAGCGGCACTCGTCGCGCGGATCGCGGCGGTCAGCTCGTCGGCAAGCGTCGACGACAGGTGGTTGGTCGGCTCGTCGAGCAGGATCACTGTGGGCCGCCCGGCCAACACCAGTGCCAGATCGAGGCGGCGCCGCTGCCCCTGCGACATCCGCCGGACGGGCGTACGCGTCGCGGCGGAGTCCAGCAGCCCGAGCGATCCGAGCGACACGGCCTCGGCGGCGGGCAACACCCCGGCGGACACCAGGCGTCCCACCTGGCCGGCGTACACCTCGTCGGCGGTGAGGTCGGGGGCCTGCCCGGCGGTCTCCTGGGTGAGCCGGGCGACCCGGGCCTCCCTCGCCGTCCAGGTGTACCCGTCGGAGGATTCGAGCGCTCCGGCGAGCACCGCGAGCAGTATGGACTTCCCGGCGCCGTTGGGCCCGGTGACGAGCAGCCGGTCACCGCCGTCGATGGTGAGGTCGACCGGACCAGCGAGCCGCCCGTCGACGGCGACACCCTGCGCGCGTACCTGCGGCGCGCCCTGTCGTACGCCGAGGTCCGGCAACCGCAGCGTCGGCGGTGGTTTCGGTACGTCGATCCGGTGTGCCTGGAGCGCGTCCTGCTGCCGGTTCAGGGCCTGCACGACGCCCGGCGCGCGGGACTGGCGCTGGTGCTTGCCGGTCCCCTTGTCCGGTCTCCAGCCGGTGGAGAGCCGGTCGCGGGCCTTCGACACTGCGTCCTGGAGTCGTCGACGCTCGGTCTGCTGCTGCTCGTACTCCTGCTCCCAGTGTTCCCGCTCGCGACAGCGGGCGTCCTGCCAGGCGTCATAACCGCCGGCGTGGAGCCGCGCCTTCGCGTCGTGGGTGGGGTCGAGGTCGAGGAACCGGTCCGCGACGTCGCGGAGCAGCGCCCGGTCGTGGCTGACGATGGCGAGACCGCCGTCGTGCTCGCGGAGCCGGCGGGTCAGGAAGTCCAGGCCGCCCGCGTCGAGGTGGTTGGTCGGCTCGTCGAGCAGCAGCACATCGTGGCGGGCGCCGAGCAGGCACGCCAGCCGCACCCGGTAGCGCTGCCCCACCGACAACGTCGCCAGGGGGCGGTCGCGGTCGGTGCAGGCGTCGAGGGCCTCCAGTGCCACGTCGACGCGGCGCTCGGCGTCCCACGCGTCGAGGCGGGTGGCCGCGTCGAGCGCGGAGGCGTAGCGGTCCTCGGCGCTCGGGGCGCCGGCGGCCAGGGCGAGAGTCGCCTCGTCCAGCGCAGCGAGGGCGCTGAGCGACGCGGCGAGAGCCTCGGACGTGAGGGTGCCGACCGTCTCGCCGTCGCGAGCGGGTAGCTCCTGGCGGGCCAGTCCGATCGTGCCGGCCCGCCGCACGGTGCCGCCGTCCGGCGTGATCAGCCCGGCGAGGACGTGCAGCAGCGTCGTCTTGCCGCGGCCGTTCTCGCCGACGACCGCCACCCTCGAACGGGCGGAGACGGTGACCGAGACGTCGGTCAGGACGCGCCGGGACCCGCGGGTCACTGTGACGTCGGTGGCGCGGACGTGCGCACTGCCGGCCTCGACGGGCCGGGACATGGTTTCGGGGTTCGGTGTGAGGTTCAACGGTGCTCCGCAGCTCGCGATGGAGCCGGGCAGCAGGTGACGGCCGCCCGGCGGGAACCGGGACGGCGAGCGCGAATTCAGCAGAACGAAGGGCGCCGCCGTCAGCGGGCGGAGCGGACCTTCTGCGACCAGATACCTCGTGCCATGACGGCGATGCTAGCAACCTCGGCGCGTCAGGTCCTGAGGGTTTCGCCCACCCCGTGGTCAGCGCGACACGAGGTGGGCGGGGGGAATACCAGGGTGCCGTCTACCGGCGGGGGCGGGGCAGCAGGGCGATCAACGCGACCGCCACGGCCACGTGCGTCGCGCCGAGCGCGAGCTTGGCGCCGCCGGTGGCCTCGACGCTGAGCACGGGGACGAAGGACAGCACCGTCACGACGATGGCCAGCGAGATCCAGACCGGTCGAGCGACCCGGCTGGCGAACCGCTCCAGCAGCGCCAGCGACGCCCAGCCGAGCAGGGCGGCCACCAGGGCGATCATGACGATCGCGCCGGCTCCGATGACAGTGGCGGGCTGGCCCGGGCTCTCGACGGTGTAGTCGACTCCGGCCAACACGCCGATCACCCAGATGGCCAGGGGGGCCACGACAGCGGCGGCGACGCCGAGGGCGCGGCGGCGCAGTAATGACGGGGCGGGGGTCGTGACGGTGGCAGCACTCATGACGGCTCCTCGTTCAGGGGAAACGAACGAGTACGACCGTAACAGATAGTCTTGTTCGGAACTATCTTTCTCGGAACTAACAGCCGGAGCGGGCCCCCGGCGCGTACGGGGAGGTGTTGGCCAGTGGTCCGCTCACCAACCCCAGGAGAGACCGCAGGAACACCTCCCGGTCCTGCTCGGGCAGGGTTGCCAACAGGTCGTCCTGGATGCGGCGGACCACCTGTTGCGCTTGCCGCAGCACCTGCTCCCCCGCTGGAGTCACAGCGACCATCCGGGCCCGCCGGTCCGTTGGCACCGGGCGGCGCTCGGCCAGGCCGGCCCGTTCCAACTGGTCGAGCGTCACCACCATCGTGGTCTTGTCCACACCGCACCGCTCGCCGATCTCCCGCTGGGTCAGCTCGCCGGTGTGGGCCTGCGCCAGCACGTAGTGCGCCCGCGGCGATATGCCCAGCTCGGCCAGCCCGGCGGCGTGCTCGGTCTGCAACGCGTGACTCGCCCAGGAGAGCAGAAACAACAGGTCCGGCGGGCCATCGGCGGGCGTGCAGGAGGTCATGCGCCGAGGCTAGCAAGATCCTCCGCGACCAGACGGTTCCCGTAGTCGACGTTCAGGGCCGCTGGTAGATGCCGTGCTCGCGGGTGAGCAACTGCTCGTCGATCAGACACCGGCGCAGCGTCGCGTGATCCGACCCGCCTGCGGCGCACCACGGCTTGAGCGCGTCGTCGACGGCCCGCTCCGGATAGCGGGTGCCCGGCTCGAACGACTGCTCGGCGATGTGCGCGAGCAGGACCCGACGCCGGCCGCGCTGCGCCGGCAGGCTCACCAGGACGCCCGCCCGCAGGAAGGTCCGCAGGACCGGGTCGACGTCGGGGTCGGCGTCGTCGGCCGGGTGGCTGTCACGCGCGGCGGCCCGCAGCGACGCCTCGTCGGCCGCGAGCGCACCGTCCTCGCCAGTGACAAGGCCCGCGTCGGTGAGCCGGCGGACCCCGGTGAGCACCACCCGCGCCGCCAGGCCGGTCCGCGCGGCGACCTCGGTCGCGCTGGTCGCACCCAGCACGATCGCCGCGAAGATCCGTCGCCGTCCGTCGTCGGCCAGGGCACCGGCCAGCACATGCGCAGTCACGCCGGTCACCCTCGCATCAGCGGTACGCGCGCCGCCACGCGATTTTCGGCCCCGCTCAGTCGGTCTGGGGCGCGCTCTGTGGTTCTTCGGCGACGAGCAGCACCCGGCGCAGCAGGGTGGAGAGGTGTCGTCGCTCGGTAGGGGTGAGCGCGCCGAGCAGGCGATGCTCCTCGGCGCCCTGGACCTCCATCGCCCCGCGCCAGGCGGCCTGGCCCGCCTCGGTGAGCTCCACGTCGACGCGTCGACGGTCGACTGTCGACTGAATCCGGCGGACGAAGCCCCGTCGCAGCAGCGCGTCCACCCGCGCGGTGATCGAGGCGGGGGCCATCGTGAGATCCGTGGCGAGGTCCGAGGGTGCGGCCCGGCCACCGCGGCCGGCCAGGGCGTGCAGGGTGTCGTACTCGTGGGCCGGCAGGTCGAAGTCGACCAGGACCCGTTCCTTGACGGCCCGCAGGTGCCGGGTCAGTCGGATCATCCTGGTCACCGCTCCCTCGACGTCCGCGTCGAGGCCGGGCACCACGGGCAGCCAACGCTCGATGTGCCGGTCGACAGCGTCCGGAGTGGTGGTCACCGTGCCACCTTACCTCAACGCCGAAATATTCATTGTCAAAATATTCGACGCCGAAGTATGTTGTGGCCATGGCTCACCCACTGCGCGACCACTCCTTCCGGCTGCTGTTCCTGGGGCGCACCATCTCCGCCCTCGGCGACGCGGTGGTGCCCGCCGCCCTGGCGCTGGCCGTGCTGCGGGCCACCGGCTCCACCGGCGCGCTGGCCGTCGTCCTCGCCGCGGCGGTCGTGCCCCGGCTGGTTCTGCTGCCGTTCGGCGGGGTGGTGGCCGACCGTTTCGACGCCCGCCGGGTCGCCCTCCTGGCCGACCTGGTCCGCTGCGCCACGCAGCTCGCGGTCGGCGTGGAACTGCTCGGCGGCGACCCGTCGCTGACCACAGTGGTGGTGGCGTCCGCGCTCGGCGGCACCGCCTCGGCGTTCGCCATTCCTACCGCTTCCCCGCTGGTCGCCGGCACCGTCGAGCCCGCCGAGCGACAGCGCGCCAACGCGCTGATGGGAATCACCGCCAACACCAGCCGCCTCGCCGGCCCGGCGCTGGCCGGCGCGCTGATCTGGGCCGCCGGTCCCGGCTGGGCGTTCATCCTGGACGGCGCGTCGTTCGCGCTCAGCGCCACGCTGCTCGCGCTGGTGCGGGTCCGCCACGTGCCGGTCCCCCGCCGCTCCGTCCTCGCCGACCTGCGACACGGCTTCGGCGAGGTACGCGCCCGCGACTGGTTCTGGACCAGCCTGTTCGGGCACGGCGTCTGGAACGGCGCCGCCGCCGTGCTGATGACCCTCGGGCCGGCCGTCGTCATCGACCGTCTCGGCGGCGAGACGACCTGGGTGCTGCTGTTGCAGGCCGGCGCGATCGGAATGCTGACCGGATCGCTGCTGGCCGGACGGGTCCGGCTGCACCGACCGGTGCTGCTGGCCAACCTTGGGCTGGCCTGCTACGCCGCCCCGCTGTTCCTGCTCGCCGTCGCCGCGCCCGCCCCCGCGGTGATCGCCGCCTACGCGGTGGCGCTGACCGCCCTCGGTTACCTCAACCCGGTGTGGGAGACCGTCGTGCAGCACCACTTCCCGCCGGAGGTCCTGGCCCGGGTCACCTCCTACGACTGGCTGGTGTCGCTGGGCGCCATGCCGCTGGGCTACGCGCTGGCGCCGTTGGCCGCCGACGCGTTCGGCGCACCCGTCCCGCTGGCCGTCGCCGGCCTGCTGGTGCTCGCCTCCTGCGCGGGAACCGCCCTCGTTCCCGGCGTACGCCGACTCACCTGGCCGACGACCCCGCAACCGCAACCGGCCGACCCCGCCGCCGTCCGTTGACCAGATCGATCGTCGACGCGCGGTGACCGACGACCCCGACCTGACCGCGTGTTTCCTCCGCTGGGCCGAAGCCCGCTGGGCGACCGGCCCCCGGCGGGACGGATCCATCGGGCAAAGTTGCCGGGACCGGTAAACCTCGCGAGCGCACCTGGTGTCTTGCTGGTTGACGAGGCCGGGAGGTCAGATGAGGGATTCGCGTGGGGCGGAGTTCGACGACTTCGTTCGCACACGGTCAGGGGTGCTGTTGCGGGTCGCCTTCCTGCTGACCGGGGACCGGCACGCCGCCGAGGACCTGCTCCAGGAGGTGCTGGAGCAGGTGTACGTGCGCTGGCGGCGGGTGCAGAGCAGCCCGGAGGCGTACGCGCGACGTGCGCTGGTCAACCGGTCGATCAACCGGTGGCGGTGGCGCGCCCGCCGTCCGGAACAGTCGCTGGGCGAGCATGACGGGGTTGCCCGCGACCACGCCGACGCGGTGGCGGTTCGTGAACTGGTCGTCGGGGCGCTGCGGGCGTTGCCGGCGCGGCAGCGGGCCGCTGTCGTGCTCCGGTACCTGGAAGACCTGCCGGTCGTCGACGTTGCGGCGGCGATGGGCTGCTCAGAGGGTGCGGTGAAGAGTCACGCCTCCCGTGGGTTGGCTCGGCTGCGAGAGGCGCTGGCCGAGTCGAACCTCGTCATACCCATCACTGGAACCGGGAGTTCGCGATGACCATGAACGACAGTGACGTGCGCGGCATCCTGCACCGCGCTACGGACGACCTGGTCAGCCCGCCGGGTCTGCTCGCTGAAGTGCGTCGGGGTGGGCGGCGGCGGGTGGTGCGCCGGCGAGTGGTGTTGGCGGCGCTCTGCGCGGCAGTGGTGGCCGTGCCCATGGCTGGCGTCCTCGACCTGCCCGGCGGCGCCGGAGACACCCGTGCCGCTTCACCGCTGCTCGACCAGCCCACTCGCGGTGATCTGGCCGCCGATGAGGGATACCTGCGGCAGGTCCGCCAGGTGTGGCAGCGCCGGATCAAGGAGGCCGGGGATCGGACGCGCGGCGAGCCGCACGTCGTGTGGGCAGGAGGTACGCCTGCTGGCCCGGCCGCCTACGTGGCCCACGCCACCGCGCACGGCACGACGGTGGGGTTCCTCGAACCCACCGCCGGTGGCCCGCGCGTGCGCACCCTGACGCAGGCCACCAGCAGCGAAACAGACGGCCTCGAGCAGGCGGTACTGCTCGGACCACAGCGCGACGTGCTCCTTGTGCTCGACTTCGGGCAACCGGTGGAGTTCTCCGCGCAGCTGAGGTACGAGCCCGATGGCAAGGTCGAGCGGACCTTCGAGCCGGTGGTGTTCCGAGACGGTGCGGCGGTGTTGTCGGTGCCGCCACAGCGCACGAAGCTCACCGTCGCGCTCTCCAGGACTCCCGTGGAACGGCAGAACGCGATTCACATCGACGGCACGAGCGAGATCCTCTTCCCCGACAACAAGGATCGGCCCGCACCACCGCTTCTCCGACACACGTTGCCCGGTGCGCAGCAGGTCTGGGGCACCGACCCCGCTGCCGCAGAGGTGAACGCGCCGACCGAAGCCCTCGCCGAATACATCGACCCTGTCGGAGCGCACACGCACAACGGCTCTCCCCTCCTGTGGGTCTACGGGGCAACCTCCGACGGCCGGCGGCTCCTCGTGACAACCGTCCAGTACGACGACGACCCGTCCCGCGTCATCGCGTTGCTCGCCCGCACATATCTTCCGTTCGAGGCGGTGGCCAGCACGACCGCGGACTGGTCGGCCCCCCTACCTGTGCGGCTACGACTGCCCGACGACCAGGGCGTTCTCGTCGCCGCCAAGGGGTCAGCCCTGAGCTACCGAATCGGCGACGGCCAGTGGCAGGACGTCGGCCGCGACGCGGCACTGCTGCCCGCGACAGCGACCGAGGTACGGGTCACCGACGCCAGCGGGGCCACCACCAACGTTCCGGTCGCTTCCTGAATCAGCTCCCGACAACGGTAAATACCGCGCTCGCCGACGCTCTCCTGGCTACCTTCACCCACAGGCTGGTTCACCCGTCCCGGGTATCGGCGGCACGACGCCTCACCGCAGCCCTCAGCGACAGGGGACCTTCGAGATGTCCGGAGCAGCGTCTGCCGTGGCAGACGCTGCTCCGTTGCGTCCCATCCAGCTGCTTTACCGCAACAGGCCATTCCGAACGCTCTTCTCGGCACGGCTCGTCTCGTACGCGGGCGATTCACTCAGCCTTGTCGCGCTGATCTTCCACGTCGCCGAGACGACGGGTAAAGGGCTGGCGGTCGCGCTTCTGCTCCTTGTCGGGGACTTCACGCCATCCCTGCTGGGTCCGTTCACCGGCGCCCTCGCTGATCGGCTCAACCTCCGACGACTGATGGTCGTCTGCGAACTCGTCCAAGCTGTGGTCCTGCTCGTCATCGTCCTGACGATGCCCTCGCTGCCGATGTTGCTGGCTCTCGTCGCGATTCGCGCCACCGCGTCGCAGCTCTTCCAGCCGGCGTCTCGGGCGGCGGTGCCCGCCCTCGTCGATGACCGCGACCTGGAGACCGCCAACTCCACCCTCGGGTTCGGCTCCAACGCGGCAGAGGCGATCGGCCCACTGCTCGCCGCGGCCCTGTTCCCGCTGGTCGGACTGCGTGGTGTGCTGCTCGTCGACGCCGTGTCGTTCCTGGTCTCGGCCATGCTGCTCGCGCGGCTCCCCTCACTTCCGCCGACGACCGGCGACGAGCGCCAGCCGCCCCTGCTGCGACAGGCCAGAGCGGGCCTCGGCTATCTGTTGAGTGTTCCGACGGTGCGGGTGATCTTCCTGGGCTTCACCGCGGTGGTCGCCTTCAACGGGGTCGACGACGTGGCCCTGGTGCTGCTGGCCAAAGACACCTTCCACGTGGGCGGATCAGCGGTCGGGCTTCTGCTGGGCGCCGTCGGTGTCGGGCTGGTGGCCGGTTACGCCATGCTGTCCAGGTGGGGCACCAGGGCGTCGATGCCGCTACTGCTGATCGCGGGATTCGCCGTCAGCAGTGTCGGCAACCTGCTGACCGGGCTCGCCTGGGCCGTCGCCGCCGCGATCGCCCTGCAGGCCGTTCGTGGCTTCGGGTTGGCGGCCATGGACGTCGCGTCCAGCACCCTGCTGCAACGTACGGTGCCACCGGGCATGCTCGGCAGGGTCTTCGGCAATCTGTACGGTGCGATCGGGGTCGCCGCCGCGACGTCCTACCTCGCCGGTGGTGTCCTGCTGGACGCCACGTCCGCCCCGGTGACACTGATGGTCGCGGGAGTCGGCGGACTGGTGGCTACCGGCGTCGTCGCGCTGCGACTGCCGCGGGCGATGCGACGCGCCGACACGCATGGTGCGACGCCGACACCATCCGTGCCGCCCATCGAGTAGACCGGGTGATCAGATCGGGCCGTCGGTGCGCAGCCGTGCGTGCAGGTGCATGTCGTGCCAGCCGTCGGCGTGGCGAACCGACCCCCGGAGCACGCCCTCCACCGGAAAGTCGGCCCGCGTGGCCACCCGGCACGACGCCGTATTGGCGGTCGAGTGATCCAGGGCCAGCCGGTGCAGACCGGCCCGCGTGAAACTCCACCGGGTGAGTGCCCTCAACGCCTCGGTGGCGATGCCCCGACCACGCGCGGCGGGCACCAACCAGTACGACAGTTGCGCCGACGCCTCGGCCAGCAGCACGCCCCGCAATCCCACCTGACCCAGCGGCCGGTCGTCGGCGCCGACGATCGCCCAGCTGGCGGCCGTCTCGTCACGCCAACGGCCGGCCCACTGCGCCGTCCACACCCGCGCCTCGTCGTCGCCGTCGATGCGGCGGACGTGCCACCGTTGGATCTGCGGACAGTCGAAGGCCGCCCGGACGGCCGGGGCGTCGTCGTCGCGCCACGGCCGCAGGGCCAGCCCGGGACGTACCGGAAGGTGGGGTTGCTCCTGGGCGGCGAGGCTCCCGGCGGGCATTGCTGGTGTGACGAGCAGCGGCATCCGCCCATTATCGAGCCGACGGCCTCACTCCCCGGTCGGGCCGCCCGCGAGTTCGGCGACCACGTCCAGGTAGCGCAGGGAGACCTCGGTGAGCCTGCCGGCCGGGTCGGTGGGATCGGGAAACGAGGTCATGATCCGGCCGGCAGGTCACGGCCGCGCTGACGCACCCCGGCCGCGCCGTACGGGTAGTCGCCCACCAGCGGGGCGCTCGCCTCGTCCAGCAGCCGCGTCTGCTCGGCGTCGAGGACCAGGTCGGCGGCGGTCAGGTTGTCGTCGAGCTGGTCGGTGGTCCGCGCGCCGAGGATCACCGAGGTGACCGCCGGTCGGGCCGCCAGCCAGGCCAGCGACACCGCCGACATGGACACGCCCCGGTCGTCGGCGATCTGGCGGACCGCGTCGAGCACCCGCCAGGTGCGCTCCTCGGCGTTGCGACCCGCGTACGCCTCGACGCCGCGCTGCGGGTTCTCGCCGAGCCGCGTCGCGCCGGTGGGCGTGCTGTCGCGCTGGTACTTGCCGGTCAGCCACCCGCCGCCAAGCGGTGACCACGGCAGGATGCCGATGCCTTCGTTCTCGCAGACCGGTACCAGCTCGAACTCGATGTCCCGAGCCAGCAGGTTGTACTGCGGTTGCAGGGTCACGATCGGGGTGAGGTTGAGGTGCTGGGTGAGCAGTGCGGCCTTCTGCAACTGCCAACCGGCGAAGTTGCTGACCCCCGCGTAGCGGATCTTGCCGGCGCTGACCGCGTCGTCGAAGAACCGCAGCGTCTCCGGCAGCGGGGTCAGCGGATCCCAGGCGTGCGCCTGGTACAGGTCGACGGCCTCGACGCCGAGACGACGCAGGCTGGCGTCCAGGGCGCGGGTGAGGTGCACCCGGGACAGGCCGGCGTCGTTTGCCCCCGGACCCATCGGGAACCGCCCCTTGGTGGCGATCACCAGGCGGTCACGCACGTCGGGTCGGCTGCGCAGCCAACGCCCGATGATGTCCTCGGAGACACCGGTGGAGTAGACGTCAGCGGTGTCGATGAAGGTGCCGCCGGCCTCGACGAACCGGTCCAGTTGGGCGAAGCTGCCGGCCTCGTCGGTCTCCGCGCCGAAGGTCATCGTGCCTAGACACAGGGTGGACACCACGGTGCCGGTGCTGCCCAGAGTGCGATAGCGCATATCGTCCTTTCGGTCCGAGTGACAAAGCTGATCTTCGCATTCGCCTCGGCCACCCGCATTCGGGACCGTGCCGAACGCCGGTAGGGGCACCCACGCGGCGACACCGCCAGTCATCATGAGCGGGTGAGCGAGCCCGCGATCGAGATCGACCGACCTCAGCGGCCGACCCAGTCGCCGCCGTCGGGGCGGCCGCCGGAGCCCGGCATTCGTACCCGCGGCCCGTGGCTGGCGGCCGCCGCGACCACAGTGACGCTCCTGCTGCTCGCCGGCCGTTACGGCTACCACCGCGACGAGCTGTACTTCCTGCTCGCCGGTCGGCACCTCGACTGGGGCTACGTCGATCAGGGGCCGCTCGTCCCGGTGCTGGCCCGGCTGCTCGACACGATCGCCCCGGGCAACCTGGTGGTGCTGCGTACCCCGTCGGCGGTGCTGGCCGGCGGCGCGGTGCTGCTGGTGGCCGCTATCGCCCGGGAATTGGGCGCCGGCCGGGGCGGGCAGCTCTTCGCGGCGGTGCTCGCCGCGCTTTCCGGCATCGTGCTCGCCAGTGGTCATCTGCTCAGCACCACCACCATCGACCTGCTGGTCTGGTTGGTCGCGGCGTGGTGCGCGGTGCGGTTGCTGCGCACCGGTGACAGCCGCTGGGCGCTGGGCATCGGGCTGGCGATCGGTGTGGGCATGCTCAGCAAGTTGCTGCCGGCGCTGCTGGCCGTGGGCCTGGTCGCCGGGGTGCTCATCGCCGGGCCACGCCGGCTGCTGCGCGACCGGTGGGTTCTCGCCGGGGCCGGGATCGCCGTGCTGCTGGCCGCGCCGAACCTGATCTGGCAGGCGACCAACGGCTTCCCGCAGCTCGGCGTTGCCGGGTCCATCTCCGACGGTGACAGCTCCTACAGTGGCCGGCTCGACGCGTTCACGCTCCAGTTCGTCATCATCAGCCCGTACGCCGTGCCGATCTGGATCGCCGGTCTCGTCGCGCTGCTCCGCCGACCGGCGTGGCGGGCCTACCGGGCGGTGGGCTGGGCGTGGTTGGTGGTGGTCGGCATCGTGCTGATCGCCGGCGGCAAGGGCTACTACGACGCGCCGCTGCTGCTGGTCCTCACCGCCGCCGGTGCGCTGGTCGCCGTGGCGTGGGCCTCGCGCGGGTCACTCTGGTGGCGTCGGGGGTTGCTCGCGCTGGGTGTGGTGCCGTTCCTGCTGCCCAACGTCGTGCTGCTGCTGCCGGTGCTGCCGGCCGACCGGTTGCCCGCCTTCGTGGTCGACGTCAACTACGACGCTGGCGAGACGATCGGTTGGCCCGAGTTCGCCGACTCTCTCGCGGCTGTCCATCGTGGGTTGTCGCCGCCGGAGCGTTCGCGGGCGGTCGTCCTCACCGGCAACTACGGCGAGGCTGGCGCGGTGGCCCGCTACGGGCCGGCCCGTGGTCTGCCTCGGGCGTACTCCGGGCACAACAGCATGGTCGACTTCGGTCGGCCGCCCGCCGACGCGGACGTGGTCATCGCGGTCGGCTGGGAGCGCCCCGACCAGCTCAACACGTGGTTCGAGCAGTGCACCCTGGCCGGGCAGGTGGACCAGCGGGTCGAGGTGGACAACGACGAGAACGGCGGCCCGATCCACGTGTGCCGGGGGCTGCGGCGTCCGTGGGCGCAGATCTGGGACACCGAGGTACGCCACACCGGCTGACCGTGTTCGCCCGGCTCTGCGGGGTCGGGTCAGGCTCCGCCGGTCAGCCAGGCCTGGATGCCGACCAGCGCCTCGGGGCCGGAGGTGGCGTCGACGTCGCGGGCGAGATCGGCGATGGTGACCGCGGCGAGCGCCTGGTGCCACGCGTCCTCGGCCGCCCACATGGCCCGGGACACCGGGCAGGGCGTGGTGCAGGCGTCGGCCGGGGTCGCGAAGGGGCCGCGCTGGCGGATCTCCGTGCAGACGAAGGTCGGGCCGGGCCCGTCGACGGCCCGGACGACGTCGAGCAGGGTGATGCTCTCCGGGGCGCGGGTCAGCACGTAGCCGCCCGACTTGCCCTGCACGGAGTGGATCAGGCCGGCGCGGGCGAGCGCTTGGAGTTGCTTCGCGAGGTAGCTGCTGGAGACGTCGTGCAGTTCCGCCAGCTTGGCCGCCGGAACGGGCGTGTGGCTGGTGGTGAGCACCACGCAGCAGTGCAGCGCCCACTCGACCCCGCCGGACATCTTCATGACGTCACCCTAGTCACCCCGTTACTCAGACTCTTTGTGTCCGAGTATAGTTCTCGGACAAGGAAGGTCCGAGTATCGGCTGAGCCTCAGCAGTCGGACCACACGCAACGGGAAGGTGCACGGGCATGAAGATCGCCGTACTGGGCGGGACCGGCCTCATCGGGTCGCAGGTCGTCAAGATCCTCCAGGCTGCGGGCCACGAGGCGGTGCCGCTCTCGCCGTCGACCGGGGTGGACCTGCTCACCGGGCAGGGCCTGTCCGACGGGCTCGCCGGCGCCGAGGTCGTCGTCAACCTCACGAACTCGCCGACCTTCGACGAGGCCTCGCCCGCCTTCTTCCAGACGACCATGGACAACCTGCTGACCGCCGCCGCTCGCGCGGGTGTCGGCCACGCGGTGATCCTCTCCATCGTCGGCGTCGACCAGGTGCCCGACCTGGACTACTACCGCGCCAAGACCCTCCAGGAGGAGATCCTCACGGCCGGTACGATCCCGTACTCGATCGTCCGCGCCACCCAGTTCTTCGAGTTCGTCGAGGCGATCATGTCCTGGACTGCCGACGACACCACCGTCCGACTGCCCAGCACGCCGGTGCAGCCGATGGCCGCCGCCGACGTGGCGCAGGCCGTCGCCGAGGTCAGCATGGGCGCGCCGCTCAAGGGCATCCGCAACGTCGCCGGCCCGGATGTCTTCGCCCTCGACGAGCTGGGGCGCGTCACGCTCGCCGCCCGCGGTGACCAGCGCACCGTCACCACCGACGACAGCGCCGGCATGTTCGCCGCCATGTCCGGTGACGTCCTCATCGCAGGCGACGACGCCGTCATCGCGCCCACCGCCTACCGGGAGTGGCTCGACCGCCAGGTCTGAGGTGTGGACCCGACCCGCACGTCGCCGTGGTGAACGATCACGTCGGCGGCGTGCGGGTCTCGGCCTGCCACTCGCGTGCCAGGATCGCGAAGACGAGCTGGTCGGCCCCACTCCCCCCGGAACAGGTAACTCTCGACCTGGCGCGCCTCCTGGCGCATGCCGAGTCGCTCCATCAGCCGGGCCGAGGCGGTGTTGCGACAGTGACAGCGGCCGTAGACCCAGTGCAACCCGAACTCGGTGAAACCCCAGTCCAGCAGCGCGGTGGCGGCCTCCGTCGCCAACCCGCGACCGCCGCGGTCGGGGTGGAAGATCTCGGTCAACTGCCCGAGGACATCACCGTGCACCTGGACGCCGGCTACGACTCCGCCCCGACCCGCGAACTCCTCGCCGAACGCGGTCTGACCGCTGAGATCGCACGCAAAGGCGTCAAGGTCCCCGTCCAAGCCACCAAGCGGTGGCACGTCGAGCGCACGAACTCCTGGCACAACGCGTTGAACCGGCTCCAACGCTGCTACGAACGCAAGGAAGACGTCATCCACCCGCTCCACTCGCCGACCAGGAACCCGCCTACTTGCGCGACTTCTAAACAACCTTCCACGCATCTCGGGGATTGACAACCTCGCCGCCGATCCTCCTTGACGGTGGCGAGTATAGGGGCGGCTTCAGAGCCGGATCCGCCCCTATACCGGCGTCCCCAAGTCGAACGCGTTGACCCAGCGACTAGGGGCCCGTATGATCCATGCATGGACATGCGTCGCATTGTCCACAAGGCAATGCCGCCAGACGGGGGAACGATGAAGAGAACGCTTAGTCGCACCGCCAGGGCCTCCGCGCTCGGAGTCGCGATGGTGCTCACCGGGATTGCGATACCGGGCGTCGCTTATGCGGACACAACCAAGTGCTCGTATGACGGCTATGACCGGACATGTGCCACCAATTACACTAGTGGCGCCACCAAGTCAAGACTCGAAATCTGTGACAATACGAATGACGGCAAAGTCGTTCAAGTGGCATACCTCATCGAAGGAAGCGGCAGTTCAACCACCAGCACTGACAGCTATGGCGGATCCTGCACGGTGATCAATAACTCCACGTGGCGGGTTAAGTGGTTCAAGATGAGGAAGGCCTACGATAGCTGGCAGCCTCAGGTTAACATGTATTAAAAGTTCTGCATCCCATTGACTCAAAGGACTCAGCCCGGTGTGGTTATCGGGCTGAGTCCTTTGAGTCGAGCTCCGTCATTGATTGATGACTGAAGGGTGCAGGCAATGCCAATAAAATTGGAGTACCCGTCCGGCGAGAAGGACCGCGATGCCGTCTCTTTCTTCCACGCCAGCCAGTTCTAGCTGGCGTGTCGTCACGCGGCCTTCAACCGGCAATCGGGTAACGGGCAGGATCGCGCCCGCGCGAGTCGTGCAGTAAACGGCCACCGCAGGTACCCGGTCTGAATTATTTGACGGGGACGGCATCGGTGGCACGTCGAATTCTCCGACCTGTCTGGCGGCCAAGGGCTGCTCGCCGGAGGTCGAAGGCTGTGACGTCTACGGGCGTTTGTAGAATTCGACGATGCTGTTGGTGGTGATCTCAGTCAGGTCGCCGCACCACAGCAGGTTCGGTGCGACGGCGGTGAACTGCCGCCGGACCCGGTCCGGCGCGGCCCGCCGTTTGCCCTGCTTTGTGAGGCTGCGCCGCCGGCGCGGGGTACGGCCGGCCAGGCCGAGGGCCGCCATCCGCGCGGCGACGGTGTTCTCCCCGACCCGCCATCCGGCCGCCTGCCGTATTCGACCGGCTTCTGCAAGTGCTGTGGTTCGGCTGCTCCTACGAGGCCATCGCCGACTCGACCTGCTCGGCCACCACGATCCGCAACCGCCGCGACGAGTGGATGAAACTCGGCGTGTTCACCCAGTTCGCCGACGCGATCATCACCGTCCGAAGCCTCATCCGCCAAGCCTGGACCCTCTACCGCTGGGACACCCGCTCCACCCTCAGGCCATGAACCCGCCTACTTGCGCGACTTCTTAGGGCGGAGACGCGCGCCGACGCCTCCGTACGCCCGGGTCGACGGGCACTGCGCGTCGACGTGCACATTCGACGGATCGCACCAGCGGTGCTGTTGCAGGACTTCCACCGCGCGCATCCCCGCATCGAGCTCGACGTCGTCACCCTCGGCGCCGACGTCCACGCCGCGATGGCCGCCGTCGAGGCGGGGACGGTCGGCGCCACCTTCCACGCCGTCACCGTCGCCGCGCGTCACCTGCCCGCCGCACGCCCGCGCAACTCGCCGAGCACCGCATATGGATGCCCGGCATGGCCCCCGGCACCGAATGGTCCGACTACTACGACGAACTCGCTGCCGCGTTCGGTCTCACCATCGACCTGGTCGGGCCGGTCTTCGGCAACGAGGCGCTGCTGGCCGAGATCGCCGACTCCGCGGAGCTGGCGACCCTCGCTGGCGTTCGCACCCGGTACCTGTGGCCGGACAGCTACGACCTGCGGCGCGTACCGGTGCGTGGCCCGGCGGCCGTCTACCCCATGTTCCTCATCTGGCGCGGCGACAACCCGCATCCCGCGCTGCTGGCACTGCGCGACTACCTCGCCTCCCGGCGGGTGCAGGCCCCCGACGTCGAGGTCTGGCTACCGCCTTGGGGTCAGTGAACCGCGCGCCACGGCGTTCGTTGACACCTGCCGCCCTCCCCTGTCAGACTCAGCTGACAGGGGGCGTCAGAGAAATCTGACACCTTCATTGAGAAGGGAAACCAGGATGAGCGGCACCTCGCCGACCGGTGACGAACTCGTGTCGTTACTGGCCGCACTGGCCAGCCCGCACCGGCTGCGGATCCTGGCCGCCGTGGCCCGGCAGCGGACCTACGTCAGCGAGTTGGCCCGGCAGCTGCAGATGAACCGGCCGCTGCTCTACATGCACCTGCAGAAATTGGAAGCGGCCGGCCTGGTGACCGGCGAGCTGGTGACCGCACCGGACGGCAGCTCGGTGAAGTACGTCCAGGCGGTGCCGTTCACGGTGTCCCTCGATCTGGACGCGATCGCACTGGCCGCACAGAACCTGACCGGCTCCGGGCCGGCCGCAGAACAGGAGAAGTGAGCAATGACCCATCAGGTCGCCTTGGACATCGCACAGACCTCCACCATCGCCGCGGCGGTGATCGTGACGGCGATGATCGTGGTCGCCGGTCTCATCGGGACGGGCATCTACCGCGCCCGGTACGCGGCGGCTCGGGAGGAGGGCTACCGGGCGCTGGCCGAGCGCAGCGCCACCGGCGCCCAGGCCACGGCGGACGAGATCAAGGGCGTGCGGAACGAGCTCGGCGAGGTTCGGCAGCGCCTGGCCGCGCTCGAGAAGCTGCTGAGCCAGATCGGCTGACGGCCCACCGATGGGGAGGACGCGCCACATGAGCACCTGGAACGACGCGCTGACGCGGGCCCGGCGGCTCGTCGCCGTGGCCGGCTGCCTGATGGTGACAGCCGCGGGGCTGGCCGCCCCGGTCGTGGCCAGCCCCGCGGCTGTCGACGAGATCGCCGCTGGCGAACGCTACCTGCGGGCGTACCTGAAGCAGATCAAGGCACCCGGGCTGGCGTACGTGGTCATTCGCGGCGACGAGGTCGTCCAGCGAGGCGCATGGGGCGTCGACGGCGACGGCCGACCGATCACCACGCAGACGCCGTTCCTGCTCGGGTCCACCAGCAAGTCGTTCACCGCGCTGGCGGTGGCGCAACTGGTCGAGGCCGGCCGGATCGACCTCGACACCACCGCCTCCACGTACCTCCCGTGGCTGCGCCTGGGCGACGCGGACACCGCCCGGACGGTCACCGTCCGCCAACTGCTGACCCACACCAGCGGCCTGCCGCAGGTGTGGAGCACCGACCTGACCGACCGCTACGACAACCGCCCCGGCGCGCTGGCCCGCTCCGTACGGGACCTGGCCAGCGTGCGGCCCACCACCGCCGTCGGACAGACGTATCAGTACAGCGACGCCAACTACATGATCCTCGGCGCGCTCGTCGAGAACGTCACCGGCGACACCTTCGGCGGCTACCTGCGCCGTCACGTGCTGGACCCGCTCCAGATGACGCACTCCGCGGCAACCGCCGACGAGGCCCGCGCCGTCGGCATCCCGCCCGGTCACCGGTACTACTTCGGCCGGCCGCAGCGCTTCGCCGCGCCGTTCGACACCGCCGGAGTGCCCTACGGTTTCCTCGCCGCCAGTCTCGACGACCTGTCCCACTACGCCATCGCGCAGCTCGCCGGCGGCCGCTACGGCGACACCCGGATCCTCGGACCGCAGGGCACGCGACAGCTGCACACCGGCACCGTGGCCACCGGTCACGGCACCTACGGGTTCGGGTGGAAGAACAGCACCCTGGACGGCGTCGGCGCCCGCATCGTCTGGCACGCCGGCGCGACCCCGGACTTCTTCACCCATATCGTGCTGGCACCCGACTCGAACCTCGCCGTGATCATCATGACCAACCTCTACGGCCTGCACATGGACGCGCCACTGAGCGCCGGGGCGTTCAACCTCACCCGCATTCTTCATGGCGGCACGCCCGCGACCGCCACCGAAGATCCGATGCAGGTCTGGGCTCTGGTCGGCCTGCTCGGGGTCGCCGCGGTGCTGCTCGCCCTGCTGGCCTGGTCCTGGGCCCGCGTCCTGCACGGGCGCCGGAGCGACCGCGTTCCGCCGGTGCGTTCCCGTGGCCGGACGATCGCCGCCACCATCGCCTGGATCGGTGCCTGCGCGTTGGTGGCCGTCGGCGTCGCCTGGCAGGTGCCGGCCCTCTGGGAGGGCGCCGGGCTGGCCAAACTCCAGTTGTGGGCACCGGATGTCGGTCACGGCATCCGCGTCGTGGTCGTCCTGGCCGCCGCACTCGCGCTGACCCGGCTGGGCCTGGGCGCGCACGCCATGGTCACCGCCCGCCCACCGACCTCGCCCCCGGCGCGAGCACGCGACCGGGCCGTTGACCAGCCCGCCGCCCCTCATGGTGCCGACACCATCCCTGCCAATCACCGCTGATAGTTGCGGCCGCGCGGCACTACGTTTAACGTCTTGGTTAAGTGACTGGAGGCTCTGGTGTCTGGCAGCGATCAACTCAGCGTGGTGTTCTCGGCGCTCGCCGACCCGACTCGACGGGCGATCCTCGCCGAGCTGGCCGACCGCGACGCCACGGTCACCGAGCTCACTGCTCCGCTCCCGATCTCGATGCCGGCGGTGTCGCGGCACCTGAAGGCGCTTGAACGCGCCGGGCTCATCTCCCGCACCCGGTCGGGAAAGTTGCGGATGAGCCGCATCGAGGCCGCCCCGCTGCGCGAAGCGGCCGAGTGGATCGAGCGCTACCGGCGGTTCTGGGACACCTCCCTCACCCGCCTCGACGCCCACCTCGCGGCCGTACAGGCCGCCGACCGCCCAACGGACCGAACGGCCCACGGCCCGGCGATCCCCGGCAGGGAATCCCCGAGCAAGGCTCACGACAAGGAGAATTGATGGACAGCGACAAGCCGCCGATCGTCATCTCGCGCGTGGTGCACGCGCCGCGGGAGCTGGTCTACCGAGCTTTCACCGACCCGGACCACCTGGCGGCATGGTGGGGCCCGATCGGCAACTCACTGCCCCGCGACGAGATGGACTTCGACGTCCGGCCTGGCGGCTACCAGCGGTGGACCGAGGTCTTCCCGACCCAACCCGGCCTGCGAGTAGAGGTCCACATCGACCTCACCGACGTCGTCGACGGCGAACTGATTGACGGCATCGCGCACGTCACCGGGCAACTCCCGGAGGGCATCGCGCCGCACGAGACGAGGATGCGGGTCGAGTTCCACGACGACGCCGATGGACGGACGCGACTCGAGATCCGTCAGTGGCTCCCCGAGCAGTTGTCCGCTCCCGCCAACCAGGGCTGGAACGAGGCCTTCTCCAAACTGGACGCGACACTCAGCAATGCCCAACCCGTCACCGTCGAGGTGTAGCGCCATGGCCAAGCTGATCTACGTGACCAACGTGTCCCTCGACGGTTACATCGAGGACGAACACGGCCGCTTCGACTGGACCCCACCCGACGACGACTACCTCGCGTTCATCACCGACCTCGTTCGGCCCGCGGGCACCTACCTCTACGGTCGGCGCCTGTACGAGTCGATGGCCGTCTGGGAGACCGAGCCCGCTCTCGCCGCACAATCGAAGCTCACTGCCGACTTCGCCGACGTCTGGCAGGCAGCGGACAAGATCGTCTACTCCACCACCCTGAACGCGACGTCGACCGCCAGGACCCGGCTCGAAAAGAGCTTCGACCCCGCATCAGTACGCGCCATGAAAGCCTCGGCCACCAGCGACCTCACCATCGGGGGCGCACACCTCGCGGCGCAGGCATTCAAGGCCGGGCTGGTCGACGAGTGCCACCTGCTGATCCACCCCGTTCTCACCGGCGGAGGCAAGCCCGGTCTGCCCAGCGACACCCGCCTCGACCTGGAGTTGCTGAGCAATCACCGCTTCGGCAACGGTGTGGCGTCCCTGCACTACCGCATCCGCACCTGAGGCGGTGGGGCGGCGTCACCGACCCGGACGTGTGTCGGTGACGCCGCCGAGCGCCGCGCAGCCGGTCAGTCTCCGTACCAGTGCAGCGTCAGGCCAGGCTCGTCGCGCCACCGCGCCAACAACGCCTTCAGCGCCGCCGCCAGCCCACGCTCCGTGTCGTCAGCCGCCGCCGCCCGCAGGCGGTCGACGTCAGCCTCGAGCTGCGGCAGATCCTCACGAACGAGTACGCCATCTGACCACGGGTCGAGCTGACCCAAGATCGGAAGTCGGTTACCGCCCGCCGCGTTCAGCAGCGGCAGCAACTCCTCCACCGGCACGTCGAGCAGCAAACCGCGCTCCCGCGCCGCGGCCCACTCGTCGGCGTCGGCGCGATGGCGCTCCCGCCGCTGCGCGCGGGTGGCCCGACGCAGGCTCTTCGGACGCGGCAGCGGAGCGCGCAGCACCAACAGCAGACCCACCCCGGCGACGCTACGGCAGCTCCGGTGCGGACAGCACGGCCGGACCGCGACCATTCGCCGAGCAGGCGCGTCGGCGCGTCCGCCGTCGTTCGACGCGGCTACGCGACGTGGGTACGGTGACACTGTGCTCTCGGCTGTGAAGGGTCTGCACCAGAAGGTCGCCGGTCACGCGTGGGCGCACAGCGCCGCGTACGTCGTCCTCATCGGCGGCCACCAAGGTAGCCCAGACCAGCGCCGCGTACGGCCGCTCGTAGCGATCGTCCCTGGATGACCAGTTTCCCCGCGACCGCCCGCCGGGTGCGCGACGAGAGTCTCAGCCCTCGACGGCGCCGGTCGCATCTACGGGACTGCCTCTACCACTTCGCGCCGTACGGCTTTCACGCCACCTGGCATCACCTGGCGACCCGGCACCGCATCCCCGGAAACATCGAGGTCGATCCCCCGTCGCTGGTCCGGGCCCTCGGTGAACTCGAGACAGCCCGCGCTCTGGTGCTGGCAAGGGCGGTCGCCTTCGCGGCCCAACGGCGACTGCAGAAGCAGGCCGGCCAACGAGTCCCTACAACCCCGCATCCGTGGGACTCGTGGGGTTGCCACGACATCGCCTACTGCCCCGATCCGCAGAAGCATCCCACCGAGCAGCTTCCCATCGTGGTGCAGCGGGTGCTCGATGCGTACGCCGCAGGGGTCGACCCGGCCGGACGATGCCTGGCGTGCGGCGACGAGGACCGCCGCGCGGGACGGGCCTGCCGAAACTGCGGCGTCGCACCCGGCGGCTATGGCAACCCGCTCTAAGCATCAGGAGCAGGGCAGTTGTCGCGGTAGCAGGCCCCCCGCAACCGGCCGATGGGACGTTCCGGTCAGGGGTTGATCAGTCTCCAGTCTCCTTCGGAGATGACCTCGACACTGCCGTCGACCACAGTGATGGCGGTGTTGTCGTCGATGGCGTAGGTCGGGACCGGGATTCCGGACGCCCACTTCTGGATGTGGGACAGCTCGGTGTCCTCCATGTCCGGATGGTTGAGGTGGGGGTACAGCGTAAAATCCACCAACCCCAGCGCCCGGTCAGCGTCCCGCGCCCTGTCGCTGCCGTCGGGGACGAACTGACTGTCGAATTCGGCGTCACAGTTGTACGGGGTGACCGCGATGCTCCCGGCGCTGACCCCCACATAGACCGTGTCACTCAGCGACGGCAGGAGGTCGGCCAGGCCCGACTGGCGCAGCCAGTAGGTCAGGTACAGCACATCGCCGCCCCAGACCAGCAGGGCATCGGCCTCCCGGACCGCCGGGACCCAGTTCTCTTCTCGAATGGTCGGCAGCGCGGTGAGCTCCAACAACCCCAGGGACTTCCAACCCAGCTGGCACAGCGGGATGTCGGGTTGGCCGTGAATCGCCTTCCACGCCTTCTCAGCTCCGCCGGGAAAGGGGTAGACACCGGTGGGAACGAACAGAGCAGTGGACTCAGCGAGCGGCTTGCCCAACAGGTCGACCAGCGCGTCGGAGATGCTCGGGTTGCTGATGCCCCCCGACGTGAGAAGAAACTTCATGCGATCCGCTCCCCTGAAGCCACCGAAATGACGGCGATCATGGTGCCCATGCGAACCAGCGTCCCGGCTCGCTGACCCGAGCGACACATCGCTGGATCATCCGTCGGAGGCCGTCCAACCGTCAACTGCCTCCGCCTGTGCGACGACCTCCACGAGGGCCGGTCGGGTCACATCCCGGTTGTCGATGACAACATCCGCGCGCTCGTGAGGCGCGCAGGCGGCGAAGTACAGCCGCTGCCCGCCGACGTAGCGGCCGAGGCTGGGATGGTAGGGATCCGGATGGGAACCGTCGCGCCGGGCCATCCGTGCGACGGTGACCGCGAACGGCGCGTCGACGAAGACGGAGAAGTCCCAGCACTCCACGAGCTCGTCACGATGCAGGAACAGCCCGTCGACGATGAGTACCGTGCCGGGCGCCGCAGTCCGCCACTCAAGATCCAGAATCTCGTCTGTCCGAAGATCATGGGCAGCGGGACGGTAACGGCGAGAGCCTTCGGGACCGAACGGCTCCAGCACGTTGTGGACGAGGGCTTCGTAGTCGTAACTGTCGAGCCAGAAGCCTTCCGGCGAATCCCGGCCACGGCGATGCCGCACAGCCCGACGGTGATGAAAGTCGTCCGCCGACACGTGCACGACAGGACGTCCCCGGCCGCGCAGCAACGCGGCCAACTCGCCGGCGAACGTGGACTTACCCACCCCATCGACCCCGTCAACGGCCACCCGTACGCACCGCGGCGCGGGGAACGTCGGCACCAGGTCAGCGACATGGTCGAGCAACTGCCGCCGTACGACGCTCACGCCGTTCCTCCATCCCTGACCGGAAGCGCAGCACGCCTCACGGATCGAGGACGTCGCGGAACGACGATCGCCGGGTACGGCACCAGCTGCGCCTGCAGCCGACCACGCCGAACAGCGGTGCCGACGACCGCCCACCGGTCGGATCGCGACCACTCGCCGTGTCAGCGTCAGTCGACGAAGGTGCGTGACGTGGGTACGGTGACACGGTGCTCGCGGCCGTGAAGGGTCTGTCCCGCTACCACACCGAGGAGTCGCTGCGCGCCTACCTGCTGGAGCGCTCACACCGTACCGAGAGCGGCTGCCTGGTCGTCGAAGGCTACGGGCAGCGACGTGGGGTGCACCAGAAGGTCGCGGGCCGGGCGTGGGCGCACATCGCCGCGTACGTCGTCTTCCTCGGCGGGTACGACCCCGCCCTCGACGTCGACCAAACCTGCGGCGCCGCCGACTGTATCGAGCCGACTCATCTGCGACAGCTCAGTCGCGCCGAGGCCGGCCGCCACCGGAACCAGGCGGCGCAGTGCCGCAACGGCCACGACCGTGAGCTCGACCCGGCGACCGGCCGGTACCGTCGGGTCTGCCGGACGTGCAACCGGGAGGCACAGCGCCGGTGGCGTGAACGCGAGGCAGTCGAGGTTGCCCAGGCCCGCGCCGCGTACGGCCGCTCGTAGTCAGCCCTCCAACGCTTTCCGATGCCGGTACCGCCACTGAAGCTGTCAGGGTGCGAGGATCGTGAACGAGTCAAAGACCTGCGGGCGGTGCAAGCAGCTTCGGCCGGCAGAGTCCTTCGTCGGCGCGACCGGTCGCACGATGCTCTCCTGTCAACCGTGCCGCGACTACTCCCGTCGTGTGAATCAGGCCAGTAGGGATTCCCGGCCGGGCTCCAATCGAGCGATGAATCTCTGGAGCAAGTACCGGATCACCGAGCCGTTCTACGATGAACTGAGGTCACGGCAAGGGTTTCGATGCGCCATCTGCGGCATCCATGAGGATGACCTCCCGGCAACTCTCGCCGGTCGCCCCCGGAAGGACGGCAAGCCCTCCGCCCAGGCGTTCCGGTTGGTCGTGGATCACTGCCACGGCACCAACACCGTTCGAGGGCTCCTCTGCAACGGGTGCAACTCGGCACTTGGGCACTTCCGGGACAACCTTGAGGCGCTGCGCCGCGCACTGGAATACCTCCAGCCGGGGCCGTCATCGGTGCCGCCCCGAGAGGTCACCTGAGTTCCCGGCCAACACGCGCGTACACCAACCTAAGTCCTTACGCACAAGAACTGTCATTATGGTGCGTGTACGTTGCGTACCTTTTGTCCCAGGTAATTAACGGATTTTTGTTAACGACAATCCGGTAATCACCTGCTGTGGACTGTGCTCGCTCGCTTCAGTCCGGCTCGGGAACGCGGTGGCGTCACAGCCCTCACGCGCTGAGGATGTCGACATGGATGACCACAGCCCGAACGCGGCCGACGAGCAGGAGGAAGCGCTGCCCGGCGGCAACATGGGAGGTGCGACACGGGTCGGTGCCACTGTTCGGCGCGGTCATGGTGCATGGAGCCCGACGGTTCAGCGCCTACTACGACACCTACGGGAGCGCGGCGTCACCTGGGTTCCGCAACCGCTCGGGACCGATGAGCACGGACGCGACAGCGTCTCCTACCTACCGGGCATCGTGCCGCAGTACCCGTTGCCGGACTGGATCTGGAGCGACGGCATCCTCGCCGACGCAGGTCTGCACCTCGCACAACTTCACGAGGCCAGTGCCAGCTTCGACACCGTTGGCGGAGTGTGGAAGTTTCCGGTGCGACAGCCAGCTGAGGTCATCTGTCACAACGACTTCGCGCCCTACAACATGGTCTTCACCGACCGGCGGCTCACCGGAATCATCGACTGGGACACGGCCTCGCCCGGTCCCCGGTCGTGGGATCTGGCCTACCTCGCGTACCGGCTGGTGCCGCTGGCCCACCCCGACAACGGCGACGCGATCGACAGTGACCTGGCCGAGCGGGCACGTCGGCTGCGCATGCTCTGCGACGGCTACGGCTCGGGGCAGGACCCTGACCACATCCTCCAGGCCGCAGTCCACCGACTGCACGACCTCGCCGCCTTCACCGAGGCGCGGGCTGATCAGGGACAGGAGAACCTCCGCAGTCACGTCGGGCTCTACCAACGCGACGCCATGTGGATCACCGCGCACATCCTTCGAAGGTGAGTGCCGACAGAGGTCGCTGACGGGCTAGCCCAGCTTGCGCTGTATCAGCCGTTCAGTCGTCTGCGGCCGCTGATCAGTCATTTCCATGTGCGTGTGCCTCCTCCCGACGGCTACGAAGTACGGGTGACCAACGAGGTAACCGTTCCCCTGCTGCCCTGCGCGTCCATCGACGACATCGTCGCCTTCTACGAGGTGCTCGGTTTCCACACCACCTACCAGCAGCGCAAACCCAACCCGTGCGTGGGGTTGCAACGCGAAGATCTACATCTGCAGTTCTTCGAGATCGCGGGGTTCGATCCGGCGCAGTCCTACGGGTCGTGTCTCGTGCTGACCTCGGACACGGGGCAGCTGTACCGGGCTTTCGCGGCGGGAATGCGTGCCGCGTACGGCAAGGTGTTGGTCTCCGGGACGCCCCGGATGACCCGGCCCCGCGCGCGGAAGAACGCCGACGGGCTGAGCGGCTTCAGCGTCATCGATCCAGGCGGCAACTGGATCCGCGTCTTCCAGAACGCCTCGGTCTCCCCCGCGTCGGCGCCGACTGGGCGGCTGGGCAAGGCGATGGCGAACGCCGTCGTGCAGGCCGACTCCCGAGGGGACGCCCGGCAGGCGGCTCGGATTCTCGACAGTGCGCTGGGCCATCCCGATACAGATGACGACCCGGTCGCGTTGGTGGAGGTGCTCGTGTACCGCGCTGAGGTCGCGATGGTCCTGAACGATCCGGCCACGGCGATCGAGATGCTGGCCCGTGTCGACCGTGTCGCGTTGAGCGCGGACCAGGCCACACGGGCTGCGGCTGCGTATGAGGCCGCTACCGACCTTGCGGCAGCGCTGTCCTAGGAGCAGCGTGACCTGATGTTCTCAGTAGACGAACGCGACCGGATCCAGCGGCGGCTGCTGCATCTGGCGGAACAAGACAGCGGTGTCGTCGCCGCCGCGATCACCGGCTCGCACGCCACGAACGATGAGGATCGCTGGTCGGACATCGATCTGGCCTTCGGGGTCAGTGACCCGCTCGACGCCGTCATGCGTCGATGGACGCGACAGATGTATCAGGACTTCGCGGCGGTCCACCACTGGGACCTCGCGGCCGGGTCCGCGATCTACCGGGTGTTCCTGCTGCCTCACTGCCTGGAAGTCGACCTCTCCTTCAGCCCGGAAGGCGAGTTCGGGCCGCGAGGCCCGAGTTGGCGCCTCATGTTCGGGCGTTCCACACCATCCCGGGCCCCCGCGTCGAGCGGCCACGACGGCACAGCCGGCCTGGCATGGCACCACGCGCTGCACGCACGGATCAGCATCGAACGAGGCAGATTCTGGCAGGCCGAGCACTGGATCAGCGCCATGCGGACCCAGACGATCGCACTCGCCTGCCAGCGTCTGGGCCACCCCACCAGCTACGCCAAAGGCGCTCACCTACTGCCCTCCGACATCACCGGCCCGCTCGAAACGACATTGGTCCGTTCCACTGACGAGGTCGAGTTGCGCCGTGCGCTCTCGGCGGCCGTGACGGCCCTGACTGCGGAACTCACCCGTACGGACCCGACGCTGGCCAATCGGTTACACCCGGTTCTCACCGAACTCGCCGCGACCGATCGGCCGCCGGACGACGGGACGCGCTCCGCACCCGGATGACGGCGGGTGTTGACCGAGCCGATGGTCACGATGGTGGGTGTGCCCCAGGCCCGGGCAGCAGATCGATGTCCGTAGCCCGCATGGGCTGTTCGCACTCCGAGCACCGTAGTTCGACGTGACTGATCTCGCCGCAGGCGTGGTGGCGGTAGAGCACCGGCGGGCCGGCGTCGCCCGCCGTCCACCGGTCACCCCAGCGCACCATGACGAGCAGTAGATCGCACAGCTCCCGGCCCTTGTCGGTGAGCAGGTATTCGTGTCGGACCGGCCGGGTCGAGTATTCACGCTGGGTCAGGACGCCCTGTTCGACCAGCCAGTTCAGCCGCTCGGCGAGCACCTTGCGGGAGATGCCGAGCCCTCGCTGGAGTTGCTCGAAGCGGTGTGTGCCGGCGTAGACGTCCCGCAGGATCAGCGGAGACCACGGCTCACCGATGACGTCGAGGGTGCGGGCGATCGAGCACGCCATGGTGCCGAACTGCGTTCGCTGCATGACGCCACGATACGCAAGGTGGTTCCTTCAGGGAACTGACTCTGTTAGCGTCACATCAGTACATCTCTTTAAGAAACTGACTGGTCTGTGCCCCCTCCACACGTGCAGGGAAGCCGAAAAGAGGCCCGCATGAACCATCCGCCGATCGCGCCGACCAGGGACTGGCAAGACGCAGTGAACACCTTGCGCGTCCGCGAAAAGGCACTCACCCGCCAGCTCGACGCAGTGGCCGCGGCGCGCCGCCGGCTGCCGATGACGCCGGTCGAGCAGGACTACGTGTTCGAGGGCCCGTCCGGGCCTGCCAGTTTGACCGACTTGTTCGAGGGCCGCCGTCAGCTCATCGTCTACACCTTCATGTGGCACGGCGTCGACGCTGTCTGCTCCGGCTGCTCGCTGTTCACCGACAACGTCGGACACCCGGCCCACCTCAACGCCCGCGACGTCACCCTGGCGTTGACGTCCCATGGCCCGCTGGACGACCTGCTGGCGTTGCGGCGGCGGATGGGTTGGGCCCTGCCCTGGTACTCGTCGCTGAACAACAGCTTCAACGCCGACATGGGAACCGGTGACGGGTTCGCGCTGAACGTCTTCCTCCGCGCCGACGACCGGATCTTTCGCACCTACACCACCACCTCCCGCGGCGTGGAACGGCTCGGCAGTAACTGGTCCTTCCTCGATCTGACGCCGTACGGCCGACAGGAGACCTGGGAGGACTCGCCGGAAGGCTGGCCGCAGACCCAGCCGTACCAGTGGTGGCGGCTGCACGACGAGTACGACACCACAGAGGATCCGTCATGACAGTCGACACACCGGTCGTCGAGCTCCTCTTCCAGCAGGAGGACGCAACACCCTTCAACACCGACGTGGCGACAGTCAAGCCCTGGAGCCAGGCATTGGCCTGTCTGGAGTCGGCACACAAGTGTTGGCTGTCGACGGTGGGACCGGGTGGCCGTCCCCATGCGGCCCCGGTGATGTCGGTGCTGCTGGACGGGGCTCCGTGCATCGCGAGCCGCCCGAGTTCCCGCAAGAGCCGCAACCTGGCCCACAACCCCCGAGCTGTCATCACGGTGAGCAGCGACGACCTCGACCTGGTGGTGAACGGTGCGGCTCACCAGGTGTCGGGCGACGCCGCGCTGCGCCGGGTGGCCGCCGCCTTCGCCACAAAGTACGGCTGGACGTTCGCCATCAGGGACGGCCGAGTCCATGACGACAGTCTGCCGGGAGCGCCCCAGTACGCCTTTTACGAGGTCTCCCCCGTTCGGGCTTTCGGCTACGGCCCGGACGGGCTGACCGCGACTCGTTGGCGGTTCAACCGCACCTGAGTGACCGGGCGCGGGGCGACCCAGCAGAGAGTCGCCCAACGCCCGGTCGCCGTTGGTTGGTCTGGCCCGCAGCCTCGACGACGAGGCCGCCGGCCTGAGATCAGTGGGCCGGCTCGCCGAACCAGCGGCAGAGGTGCTGGTCCAGGTCCCGCTGGTCGTCACCGACCCAGGCGACGTGGCCGTCGGGGCGCAGCAGGACACCGGGGACGTCCAGTGTTGCGGTCGGATCGGCCAGGTGATCGACCCGGTCTGACCAACTGCCGACGGTCAGGCGTTCGGTCCGGTCCAGCAGCAGGCCCCGGCCGTGGTGCAGCAGACCGTAGAGGTTGCCCTGCCGCACGGCGATGTCGGGCAGGCGGCGACCGAGCAGGTCAGGGCCCGCGCCGAAGTCGTAACGGATGCCGATGGCGGTGATCTTCCCCAGCAGATGGAGGTTCACCTCGTCGAAGTCCATCAACTCGATGAGCAGCCTCCGCACCGCCTGTGCGCCCGGTTCGGTGGACAGCAACTCCGTCTGGGCTCGGGTGTTGTCCAACACCGCTTCGGCGACGGGGCGGCGTTCGGCCTGGTAGGTGTCCAGCAGTGCCTCCGGCGCCCAGCCGCGGATCCGCGCGGCCAGTTTCCAGCCGAGGTTGATTGCGTCCTGAACGCCCAGGTTGAGGCCCTGCCCGCCGATGGGCGGATGGATGTGCGCCGCGTCGCCGGCCAGCAGCACCCGCCCGACCCGATACCTGTCGGCCAGCCGGGTGGCATCACCGAAGCGGGACAACCAACGCGGGGAGTGCACGCCGAAGTCCGTCCCGGCGACGGCGCGCAACTGGTGCTTGAAGTCGTCGAGGGTGGGCGATTCGGCGCGGTCGCTGACCCCGGCGGCGGGCACCAGGACGCTGTAGACCCCGACGCCGGCTGGCTGGAGCCAGAATCGCTGATGGGTCTCGCGGACCTTGGCCACCGTGACGGCCAGCTCCTCCTGCGGGACGCCCACTTCCATCTCGCCCATCAGGCTCTCGGTCCGGGCGGGCTCGCCGGGAAAGCCGATGCCGAGCAGTTTGCGCACCGTGCTGCGCCCGCCGTCACAACCGACGAGATAGCGCGACCGCAGCTGTTCCCCGTCGGCCAGTTCGACTGTCACACCCTCGTCGTCCTGCGTGAGGCCGGCGACCGCGCAACCACGTCGGACCTGCGCGCCCAGTGCGATGGCGTGTTCTTCGAGCAGACGTTCGATGACCGGCTGCGGGATACCCAGGAGGTAGGCGTACCGGGGATCCAGGCCCTCGGGCGCGGGCTTGGGGATGGCGGCGAAGAAGGCGCTGGCCGGACGCCGCCGCCCGTGCGGGAGGATGCGGTCCAGCAGCCCGCGCATCGCCATCAGCTCCAGACTGCGGATGTGCAGGCTGACGATGCGGACGGCCGACGTCGGCTCGGTCTCCTTCTCCAGAACGAGGACCCGCACGTCGTGCAGTCGTAGTTCGGCGGCGAGCATGGCACCGGTCGGCCCGCAGCCGGCGATGATCACGTCGTACGTGCGATCGGTCGACGGTGACGTGGTGGAGAGTTGCACAGGTATTGCCTTTCGGGAGTGCCGTGTTGGCAAGGCGCTCCCGGCGACGCCTACGTCAATCGCCCGACCGTGACGGCAAGGGGGAGCACCCACATCGCTGCAACGTTCATGGGTCTCACCTCCTCAGGCGGTGTCGCGGTCACCTGCAAGCTATCTCCCCCAGCGCGATTCCGTCGAGCTCTTTCCCCGCCACGTGATCACGGGGTCGGGTGGGTCAGCGATCGGTGGAGCCACTCGGCCATCAGCGCGCGTTC
This sequence comes from Micromonospora sp. NPDC049049, assembly GCF_040649115.1. Classification (NCBI taxonomy): domain Bacteria; kingdom Bacillati; phylum Actinomycetota; class Actinomycetes; order Micromonosporales; family Micromonosporaceae; genus Micromonospora; species Micromonospora sp. NPDC049049. Next base: position 95,463 of record NZ_JBEZEX010000006.1, read on the forward strand.
GGCGTCGGTGAGCCCCGGGAGGTCGGGCAGCACCGTCGCGAAGGTCACCGCGACGGCCTTCGCGGTGGTGTCGGGTGTCGCTGGAGTTGTCGCCAGGATGCCGGAGAGCACGGTCTCGAGCATGGCCTCCCCCAGACCGAGGTCTCGCTGGTCGGGGGGCATTCCCAGCAGCGTGAGGATGGTTCCGTTGCCCGCAGAGTGGATCATCAGCAGTGCGCGCTCCTCGTCGACCCGGAGCAGGCCGGCTGCGGCGAGTCGCCGGACGCGGCGACGTAGCACGTCGAGGCCGGCGACTGTCGCCGGCGAGGGTGCGCCGCTCCCCCGGGTGGCGATCAGCGCGTACAGCTCGGGGTTTGTCAGGCCGAACTCCACGTGCAGGCGCCATCCGGCGCGTAGATCCGTTACGGGGTCGCCCGTCGGGGCGTCGGCGGCGACCGATTTGCCGCTGACGTAGGCCGCCATGACGTGCTCGGCGACGGCGTCGATGAGGCCGTCCTTGTCGCCGAACAGGCGATAGATGGTCGGCGCCTGGACGCCCGCGGCCTGGGCGACGGCGCGCGTCGTCACCGCGTTCGCGCCCTTCTCCCGCAGCAGTTGGGTCGCTGCCGCGACGATGCCCGCACGGACGTCGTCGCGGGTGTCCTGCGTCGTCACCATGAAGCGATGCTAACAGCGTCTTGTTATCCCCGAATTATCGGTGCTAACGTCTGCCAAGTACCGCCGATAACAAGGGAGTGCTCATCATGATCGTCGTCACCGGTGCCACTGGAAACCTCGGGTCCCAGATCGTCGACCGGCTGCTCGACCGACTGCCGGCCGACGCCGTGGGTGTGAGCGTGCGCGACGTCGACAGAGCAGCCGGCCTCGCCGAGCGGGGCGTACGGGTGCGCGCCGCGGACTTCACCGACCCGGCCACGCTGAAGCACGCCTTCGAGGGTGCCGACAAGGTCCTCATCGTGTCCGCCGCGATCCGCGGTGCCGGCGCGTTCGTCGCGAACCGGGCCGCCATCGACGCCGCCCGCGCCGCGGGAGCCAACCGGGTCCTCTACACCAGCCACCAGGCCGCCTCCCGGGACTCGCTCTTCGCCGCCCAGCCGATCCACGCCGCCGCCGAGGAGCACCTGGCCGAACTGGGGGTTGCCTTCACCGCCCTGCGCAACGGGTTCTACGCGAGCACGCTCAGCCTCTCCATCGGCGCCGCGCTTGAGACCGGGCAACTCGTGGCGCCGGCGGACGGCCCGGTGTCCTGGACCGCGCACGCCGACCTGGCCGAGGCCGCCGCCGTCGCTCTCACCGAGGACGGCGTACTCGACGGGGTCACGGCACCGTTGACCGCCGCGGAGATGCTCGACCTCGAAGCGGTGGCCGTCATCCTCAGCGACATCACGGGCCGCACCGTCGAACGTGTCGTCGCCGATGACGACGAGTGGCGGGAGGCCGCCATCGCGCGAGGCATGCCCGCGGCTGCGGCCGACTTCACCCTCGGCATGTACCGCGCGGCGCGAGCGAAGGAGTTCGCCGTGACCGATCCGACGCTGGAGACGGTCATCGGCCACGGCCCGACACCCGTCCGCTCGGTGCTCGAGGCCATCGTCGCCCGGCGATGACGCTCCCTCGAGCCGGTCAGCGCAGCATCGCCCGGGTCATGCGGCGGGTGGCGACGTACATCGCGATCGAGCCGAACGCGACGAGGTACGCCATCGGGATCAGCAGCTCCCAGCCGACGTGGCCCACCGCGGGTTCTCGGACCAGCTCGATGCTGTGGTAGAGCGGTAGCGCCTGGATCACCGGCCGCACCGCCTCCGGGTAGACCGACAGGGGATAGAACGTCGTGGCGAACAGGTACATCGGCAGCATGAACAGCTGGATGTACTGGAAGTCGGGAAAATCGCGCAGGTACGTGGTGACGGCCAGTCCGCCGGCCGCGAACGCGTACGAGATCAGCAGCGACGCCGGCAGGGCCAGCAGCACCCAGGCCGACGTGACCAGCCCACCGACGGCCATGAGGGCGAGGAATCCGATCGACGTCAGCAGCCCGTTGATCATCGCGCTGGTCACCTCGCCGACGGCGATGTCGGTGACGGAGAGCGGTGTCGGCAGGATCGCCTCGTAGGTCTTCTCCACTCTCATCCGGATGAACACACCGAAGCTCGTCTGGTTGAACGCCGTGTTCATCGCCGTGGTCGCCAGGATCGCCGGGGCCACGTAGGCGGCGTACGGGACATCGACCCCGGGGACCGTGCCGACGAGCATCCCGACGCCGACGCCGATCGACAGCAAATACAGGATCGGTTCGACGAGAGCGTTGAGCAGCGGCGTGACCGACCGGCGGTAGATCATGAAGTTGCGTTCGATGAGCGCCAGGGCCCGGCGTCTCGTCCAGGTGGGTACGGCGACGGTGGTCATGGTGCCTCCAGGAGGCTTCGGGCGTGGGCCGTCACGGATGCAACCGCCGGCGGTAGGTGACCCGGGCGACCAGGTAGCCACCGATGGCGAGTGCCAGTAGGTAGCCGATGTGCACGGAGCTGCCGGCGACCGTCGCCGTACCCAGGCTGAGGGTGCGACACAGCTCCACCCCGTGCCACAGCGGCAGCAGATAGGACACCGGTCGGATCCACTCGGGTAGCTGCGAGACCGCGAAGAACGTGCCGGAGAACATGTAGAGCGGCATGATGACGAAGCGGAACACCGTGTCGATGTGGCGCAGCTTGCGTACGCCGACCGCCCACGCGGCGGCTGGTGCCGCGAACGCGACCCCGGTCAGCGTCGCGCCGAGCAGGGCGCCGAGGGCCCACCATCCTCCGATCAACCCGAACGCGGCCATCACCACGATGAAGGCGCCGCTGGCGATGAGCACCCGGAAGGTGATGAAGAGCAGGTGCCCGGCGGCGAGTTGCTCGGGCCTCAGCGGCGTCGGTGTGGCGCTGCGGTAGGCCCCGAAGCCGGCAGCCCGGGCGACACCCGGGGCCCCTTCCAGGAACGCGTTCTGCATCGCGGCGGCGGCCAGCATGCCCGGGGCGAAGAACGCCGCGTACGAGACGCCGGTGATCTGGGCGGGCGCGTTGTCGTCGACCAGGGCGCCCAGCCCGGCGCCGATGCCGATGAGGAACAGCAACGGGTTCAACACGTTGATCACGATCGAGCCCCGCCAGGTACGCCGGTAGCGGGTCAACCAGTACCCGAACACACGAAACACCAGTGGTTTCTCCTGCTACTCGATGAGCGATCGGCCGGTGAGCTTGAGGAACACGTCCTCCAACGTCGCGCGGCGGACCAGTGCGGTGAGCGGCGTGAGCGACATGGCGTGCACCGTGGCGAGGGCCGCCTCGCCGTCGGCGGTGTAGACGAGCACCCGGTCGGGGAGCAGTTCGACGCGGCCGTCGGTGTCGTTGCCGCCGGTGGCCAGCGCCGACGTCCGCAGTTTCTCCGCCGCGGTGTCGCGTTCGTCGAGGCGGAAGCGGAGTTCGAGAACCTCGCGGGTGGCGTACCTGGTGATCAGTTCCCGGGGTGAGCCCTGCGCGACGATGCGGCCGTGGTCGACCACGATGATGCGGTCGCAGAGCTGCTCGGCCTCGTCCATGTAGTGCGTGGTGAGGATGAGCGTGACGCCCTGCTGTTTGAGCTGGAAGAGCCGGTCCCACAGGACGTGTCGGGCCTGCGGGTCGAGGCCGGTGGTCGGCTCGTCGAGCAGCAGGATGTCCGGTTCGTTGATCAGGGAGCGGGCGATGGTGAGCCGCCGCCGCATGCCGCCGGAGAGCGTCTCGACCTGGTCGCCGGCTTTCTCCTGCAGCTGAGCGAAGTCGAGCAGTCGGGTCGCGCGGTCGCGGATGACGGCCCGCGACAGGCCGAAGTATCGCCCGTAGATGTGCAGGTTCTCCCGCACGGTGAGTTCGTTGTCCAGGTAGTCGTCCTGCGTGACGACACCCAGCCTGGCCCGGATCTCCGGTCCCTGTCTCATCGGGTCCATGCCCAGCACGCGCAGGCTGCCCCCGGTGATCGGCGACGTGGCGGCGATCATCCGCATGGTGGTGGACTTGCCGGCGCCGTTGGGACCGAGGAGCCCGAACGACTCACCCCGTTCAAGCGCGAAGTCGATGCCGTCGACAGCGCGGAACTCCGCAGTGGACCCACGTGCTGGATAGACCTTCGTCAGATCTCTCGCCTCGACCAGCGCATGTTCGCTCACCCCGGCAGCCTAGGGAGAGTCGACAGTGGAGTGCAAGATCTGAGCAGATATTTGTAATTTCCAGACGTAGTCTGGATTTGACCCTCGACCGGGTCGAGGTCCGACCATCGGCGACATGACCGACCAGACGACCGCCGACCCGACCATGACCCGCATCATCGAGGCCGTGCAGTTCGGCCAGAGCGGCGCACCTGCCCGAGCCCGTGAGCTGCTCACCGCGTTGTGGGACGAGCTCGGCCCCACCGGTGACGCCCTGCACCGCTGCACCCTGGCGCACTACCTCGCCGATCTGCAGGACACCACCGAGGCGGAGCTTGCCTGGGACGAACGGGCCCTGGCCGCCGTTTCCGACCTGACCGACGAACGCGCCCAGCGGTATCTGTCCTCGCTCCAGGTCCAGGCGTTCCTGCCGTCGCTGTACCTCAACCTGGCCGACTGCCACCGGCGCCTGGGCAACGTCGGCCCGGCCCGGGAGCACCTCGCCCGAGCCCGCGAACACCTGGTGCGGTTGCCGGACGACCCGTACGGCGAGAGCATCCGCGCCGCGGTCCGGGACTTCGTCGCTGACGATCCGACCGACCGTCGGCGGTAACGGTCGGTCGGGTCACCGGTCCTGGCGAGCGACGCCGGTGCGGTACTCCTGCGGCGAACGTCCGTAGTGGGCACGGAAGAGGCGGCTGAAGTGGGCCTTGTCCGGGAAACCCCAGCGGGCGGCGATGGCCTGAATCGACTGCCGCAGCAGCGGGTTGCCGAGATCACGCCGGCACTGCTCCAGGCGCTTGGCGCGGATGAGTTCGGCAACGGTTGTCGCCTCCGCCTCGAACAGCCGGTGCAGCGACCGCACCGAGATGTGGTGGGCTGCGGCGACGCTGCGAGGGCTGAGCTCGTCACTGTCGAGGTGGCGGTCGATGAAGTCGACGACCCGGGCTCGTAGTGCGGTCTGCCGCGCTTCCGGCGACAGGGTGTCCTCGATGTCGAGGTACTGGGCGAGCGCCGCGGTGAGCAGGTCCACCGCCACCCCGCCCAGGATCTCGGCCTCGGTCGGCTCGAACTGCTCCGGGTGTGCCGCGATGTTGCGCAGGTGGTGGGACAACAGCCCGCCGACGCCGAGGTGCGACGGCATCGGCGTGGCCAGCAGACTGCGGAGCCGGTCCGGCGCCAGGGGCAGCGCCGCGTACGGTATCTGCACGGTGATCGTGGTGGCGGGGCCGGAGCCCTCGACGCGGTGTCGGGCGACGTGCGGTCGTGCGGTGTCCAGGAGCGTGAAGTGGTTCCCGGCTTCCAGCGTGGACTCGGTGCGGTCCTGGATCAACGTGCTGTGACCCGTCAGTGGTATCGCGAGTTGATAGAAGTCCCCCTCGATTCTGCGGACCAGTTTCGTGGGCCGGATCGCGTCCAGCGACGGGTAGCGCAAAGAGGCCATCCGGATGCGGCCGAGATCGATGGCCTGGGCGTAGGCCACGAAGTTGTCCAGGTGACCGCTGCTGATGTGCACCGGTGCCGTCTCTTGAACCACCAGGGCGTACCAGAACGCGAACCGGTCCGCCGGAGGCAACACCGTCGTGTCCAAAACCAGGTTGGGCAACACTCCGCTCGCCTCCCCGCATATGCGAAGATGGATTCTTGCATGCCTCGACGCTCTTTACCCGCGACGGGAATCCCACGCCCGGTGCTACCCGGCGGGTTGGCGAGTGTCGGCGGTGACCGGTGCCGACATTCGGGAGGCAGCCGACGAGATGACCAGCGTGCTGCTGCCCCACCGGGACCGCGACTGGTCGGTGCCGGCCGGCCCGCTGAGCTGGAGCTGCTGGACGACAGCGGCGCACGTCGCGCACGATCTCCTCGCGTACGCGGGCCAGGTCACCGGCCGCCCGGATGACGGCTATCTGCCGTACGACCTGCGGGTCTCCCCCGACGCGAGCCCGACGCAGGTGCTCACAGTGGTGCGGGCCTGCGCTGGTCTGCTGGCCGCCGCCGTCGACGCCACCTCGCCGGACGTGCGGGCCTGGCACTGGGGTCCGTGCGACCCGGCCGGTTTCGCCGCCATGGGCGTGGCTGAGACTCTGCTGCACACCCACGACATCACCCTCGGTCTCGGTGTGCCGTGGCAGCCGTCGCAGCGGCTGAGCGCGCTGGTGCTGCGCCGACTCTTCCCGGACGCCCCGCCCGGGTCGGCGCCCGAGGTGCTGCTCTGGATGACCGGCCGCGGCGAGCTGCCCGGCCGGGCCCGGCGTACCTCCTGGAGCTGGCGGGCCGCTGTCGACTGACTCGCACCGACGTTGCGGGGTGGGTGGTCGCCCGGAAGGCGACCACCCGGTTGGAGCGTCAGGGTCAGGTCCAGCTGATGCCACGGTTACGAACGCTGCGCATGCCCTTCTCCTCTCCCCTCGGTGACGGCCCCCGTGCCCGCCAGGTGACCTCAGAGTCGGCCACTGCCTGCTTCGGCGGTAGGGATGTCGGCGTTCGAAGTCGTTCGGGCTTGTTCGACCGGGCACTCGGACGTCACAGCTCTGGAGTCGGGTCGCCGTGACCACAGCGGCACGACAGCGAGAACAGCCACCAGCCCCGACAATCCGCTGAAACCGATCACCGTGGTGGCCGGCCACCGGTCGGCGCCCAGACCCGCGAGGACCATGGCCGTTCCCTGGAGCCCACTGAGGCCGGTGATGGCCACCCCGAACGCGCGTCCCCGGTACTGCGTCGGCACCGCCCGGCCGAACAACGCGTTCAAGGGGATGGCGAAGGCGCTCGCGGCTCCGGCCAGCACCAACAGCAGGAGCATCATCCACAGCGGAGGGACCAACCAGGCCACCGTCAGCACGCCGGCCGACATCGCGGCCAGCGGCAGGATGAGCCGTGGCCGGGCCGCCGGTGGACAGAACCGGGTGAGCGCGACCCCACCGAGGGACATCCCCAACGGCGCCGCCGCCAGCAACAGCCCGACGGTGCCGGCGCCGCCGCCGTACTGTCGGGCCAGCGGCGCCATCAACCCCTCGGCCGCGTAGGTGAAGGCACTGGCCATCCACAGGACCAGAACGTAGGACCGCAGCCGCGAATCGGCGAAGATCACCCGCAGACCGACCGCCCGGCCATGGCCCGCCGGGGCCGACCGCGTTCGAGGTGCCGCGCGGGAACGCACGCCGATCCCGATCAGCAGAGCCGAGACCAGGAACGTTCCGGCGTCCACCAGCAGGGCCCCGCGCAGCGACAGCAACGCCACCAGACTCCCGCCGACGGCGAAACCGACTACCTGCACCACCTGGGCGCAGATGTTGTCCACGCCGTTGGCCACCGCGTAACGGTCGTCGTCGAGCACTTCCGGCATCAATGCCGCCCGCGCCGCCACGAACGGTGGCCGCATCAGGTTGACCACGAACAGGAGCACCACCAGGGCCGGCGCGGGGAGAGCCGGCAGCGCCGCCAGCGGGATGAGCGCCGCGCGGGCCAGGTCGCACGCGATCATCACGCTTCGCCGGGGGAACCGGTCGGCGAGACCGGACAGCAGCGGTCCACCGGTGAGCCAGGCCAGGTAGGAACTGGCGTAGGCGGCCGCCGCCAGTGCGGCCGAGCCAGTCTGGCTGAACACGAGATAGGCCACGGTCACGGCCGTGAGCTGGTCACCGGCCAGGGACAGCAGGTACGCACCGAACAGGTGGCGGTACTCGCGCACCGCGAACACCTCGGCGTACGTCGCGGCGCGCTCGGTCACGTCGCCCTGCCCCTCCCGCGCCGGCGGTCGTCTGGGCGCTCGGCGCAGACCGTATCCGCGTTCGCGTGGTCGCGGCCGGGAACGAGCGTTCGGACCTGTTCGGGTCCGTTCGCGACAGGTACGGACGGTCGACGCGGGAAGGCGTCGACAGTGCTAGCCGACGTGCAGCGAGTGCCGGTGGCCGTCGAGCGGGAAGGGCGGCCGGGCCGGCAACACCTCCTGGAACACGAAGCCGCACTTCTGCGCCACCCGGCAGGACGCCACGTTGTCCACCTGGTGCAGCAGGTCGAGACGCACCACGTCGGGAAACCGGTCGAACGCCCAGCGGCTCAGCGCGGTGACCGCACGCGGGGCGACGCCACGGCCGCGTGCCCATGACGCCGTCCAGTAGCCGACCTCCGGGGCCGGGCGCTGCGCCGTGACCCCCTTGAGCACCACGTTGCCCACCAGCCGGGCGCCGTCGGCCTGCTCTTCGAGGACGGCGAAGGTGTACCGCCGCCCGTCGGCCCAGTCGCGCAGCGCGCCTTCCAGCCACCGTCGGGCCTCGGCGGCGTTGGTCACCGAAGCTCTGGTCCAGCGGCGCAGGACCGGATCCCGGTACGCCCGCACCAGCTCATCCAGGTCGTCGGCGCACCACTGACGCAGGGCGACACCCGGCGTCGAGGGCGTGTCGGGTGACCGCGATTCGATCAGCATCGGCACAGTCTGCCGTGGCGGTGGCCCGGCGGTCAGCCCCGACGGCGCCACCGCCGCCACCAGCTACGCCGGGGTCGGCGCGCGGGCGCCGGTACGTCCGCCGCTTCGGTGACGGTTGTGGTGACCTTGGGGCGGGCACGTTCGGCGCGCCAGCGGCGGATCACGTCCTCGGTGTTCACCGGGCGTACCGCGACCCGGGGGCCGTCGTCGGGGAAGCGCAGCCACGCCACGATCTGCGCGTTCAGCTGTCCCACGAAGTCGCGGACGGACTGTTCGGTGGGCAGGTCACGGACTTCGTCGGGGACCTGCTCGATGCGTCGGCGCAGTTGCAGCGACGTGGGCAGGAGCAGGTCACTGGGGAGCGCCTCGCGCTCCAGGAAGCTCTTGATCCACCACGCCTCGTCATACGGCGCCCCCCGACCGGGGATCGGCTTTCCCATGCCGGGCAGGCGGTCGAACTCGCCGCGCTGAACGGCATCCTGGATCTTCGCCTCCACTGACGCTTTCCACGCCTCGGTCACCGTGCGGCACCTCCCTGGCCACCGTAACGCGCCGCCTGCGACCGGCGACACGCCCTTGCCAGGGGTCAGCACGCCCGCGACGGTGAGCATTCCCGCCGACGGTGCTGCCGTCGCGCCGAACGCGAGTGGATCACTGCGGATCGCAGGCCACGGCCTGTCAGGTGGCCCTGGGTGGGGACGTTCAGCCCGATTACGGTCGGTGAGGGATCCATCGGACGGGGGAAGCGTCATGGTGAGTACGGGTGCACTGCTGGGCATCGCGCTGGTGGCGTTGGGGCTGGTGCTCACGCCCGGCCCGAACATGGTCTATCTGGTCTCCCGCTCGGTGGCGCAGGGCCGCCGTGCCGGGCTCATCTCGCTGCTCGGGGTCGCCGCCGGCTTCGGCGTCTACCTGGTGGCGGCGGTCGCCGGCCTGGCCACCGTCTTCGTCCTGGTGCCGACGCTGTACGCGGTGGTGAAGCTGGCCGGCGCCGGCTACCTGCTCTGGCTGGCCTGGCGGACGCTGCGCCCGGGTGGGCAGTCACCGTTCCGTCCCGCGCCGCTGCCACCGGACCCGCCCCGGCGGCTGTTCACCATGGGCCTGGTCACCAACCTGCTCAACCCGAAGATCGCGATCCTCTACGTATCGCTGCTACCGCAGTTCATCGACCCGACGCGGGGGCACGTGGCCACGCAGAGCCTGCTGCTCGGTCTGACCCAGATCGTCGTGGCGCTGAGCGTGAACGCGCTGATCGTGCTCAGCGCCGGCGCCCTCGCGGGGTTCTTCGCCCGCCGGCCGGTGTGGTTGCGGGTGCAACGGTGGGTCACCGGCACCGCGCTCGCGGCGCTGGCTGTTCGCATCGCCGCCGACCGCTCGCGCGCTGCCGTCGCCACGCCCTGACCCGGGCGGTCAGCGCTCCCGGTGGCGGTCGAGCATCCCCGCGGCCAGCGGCGCGGCGTCCAGGTCACCGGCGGCGAGCCGGGCGGCGAGGGTACGGCGTACCAGCCGGTCGGCCAGCGCGGGCGCGTGCCGGCCGACGGCCATCTCCAGCCGACCGCGTGCGGTGGTCGCCACGTCCCGGGGCGCCCGCCGGGCGGTGGCGGTCCGCAGGATCGCCGCGACCACTCCTTCGACGGGCTCGGGGCGCGACACCCCTCGCAGGGACAGCCTGGCCTCGGCGGTGCTGTCGTGGATCGGTGAGGCGACCATGCTCGGGTAGACGACGCTGACCCCGACGTGGGTGCCCACCTCGTGGCGCAGCGCGTCGGCGTAGGCGACCAGGGCCCGTTTGCTCACCCCGTACGCGGCGGCGAGCGGCAGCGGCAGCACCGCCATCCGGCTGGCCACGAAGATCACCCGTCCGCGTGCGGTGAGCAGTGGCGGCAGCGCGGCGGCGGTGGTACGCCAGGCGGCGAGCAGGTTGACCTCCAACTGCTGGCGGACCACCTCGTCGGGCGGCAACTCGGCCGGGGCGGGACCACCGACACCGGCGTTGTTGATCAGCAGGTCGAGCCCGCCGAGCCGGTCGACGGCGGCCCGCACCCCCGCCGGTACGGCGTCCGTGTCGGTCAGGTCGCAGGCCAGCACCGGCACGTCGCCGTCGGAACGGGCGTGCAGGTCGAGCCCGACCACCCGGGCGCCGGCAGCGCTCAGCGCGGCGCCGAGGTGGCGGCCAAAGGTCCCGCTCGCCCCGGTGACCAGCACCCGCCGACCGGTCAGCGATCTCGTCACCGCCCGGCTCCGCTCGGGGTGGGGCGGGCACGGCGGGTCCCGACGCTCAACTCCCGGGCCAGCTCGGCCAGGTAGACGTCGAAGTCCACCCGCATCGCCGGGCGGCGCTGACCCCAGCGGGCGGTCGCGGCCCGCAGTTCGGCCCGGCACGCGGCGCGCTGTCGGGCCGGGTCCGGCAGCGCGTACCGGCCGGCGAGGTGCGCCGCGATCAGCTTGGCCTGCGCCTCGACCAGGGGGAAGGCGGAGCCGGTGGACTGCATCAACCCGACGAAGCTCAGCCCGGGGGCGTCGGGGTGGAACACGTGCCGGTACAGCGGCAGGGTGTCGGCGCCTCCGGCGAGCAACGCCGGGTCGAGAAACGGGATATCCACCCGGTAGCCGGTGCACCAGATGATCAGGTCGACGGTGTCGCTGCGGCCGTCGGTGAACTCCACCCGGTCGCCGTCGAGGGCGGCGACGCCGGGTCGGGCCTCGACGTCACCGTGGGTCAGCCGCGACAGCAACCCGTCGGAGAGCGTCGGGTGGTCCTGCAGGAAGCCGTGCGTCGGCGCGGGCAGCCCGTAGCGGCTGGGGTTGCCGACGGTGGCGCTCAGCATCGTCTGGGTGATGCGTTGGCGCAGACGCCACGGCAGTCGGCGGGCCAACGCCCCGTTGAGGGTGTCCGAGGGTCGTCCCAGCAGGTACTTCGGTACCACCCAGACGCCTCGGCGCAGCGACAGCAGGGTGCGGGTGGCGGCGTACGACGCGTCGACGGCGATGTCCATCGCGGAGTTGCCGCCGCCGACGACCAGGACCCGCCGGCCGGCCAACTGCTCCGGACCCCGGTAGTCGTGGCTGTGGATCTGCTCGGCGGTGCAGGTGCCGGGGTAGCCGGGGTCGGGGAGGCGGGGCACCCGGTTGTGCCCGTTGGCGACGACCACAGCGTCGACGGTGACCTCGACCGGGCCCGTCGGGCCGCTGGCGGCCACCGTCCAGGTGCCGTCGGGGTGCTGGGTGACCCGCTGCACTGTGTGCCCCAGCCGGATGCTGTCGGCGAGGCCGAAGCGCGCGGCGTAGTCGGCGAGGTAACCGGCGACACGACTGTGGTCGGGGTAGTCGGGCCAGTCGGTCGGCATCGGGTGGTCGGCGAACTGGGTGCGACCACGGCTGGTGTTGAGGTGCAGCGTGCGGTACGCGGGCGAGTCGGGCGCCCCGTACACCCAGAGGCCACCGACCTGCTCGGCGGCCTCGAAGCCCACCGTTGCCACGTCGACGTCGCGCAGTGCCTTGACCGCGGCGAGCCCGGCGGCGCCAGCCCCGATCACCGCCACCCGAGGTGGTACGCCCATTGCCGCCCCCATTAATCCAACGTCTGATGGATAATCGTCGCGTGGCGGCGGCCCGTCAAGGGGGCGGCGATCCATAGAGCCCGTCGAGCAGGCGATGCACGAACACCCGGAACTCGCGCCGTTCCCGAGCGCCGGGAGCGCCCGCGGCCAGCGCCACCACATGCCCGTGCGTCGCCCACACCAGACTGCGCACGGTGATGTGCGGGGTCGGCTCGGCCAGCGCGCCGGTCGCCGCGGCGGCGGTGAGCAACTCCGCGACCAGCCGGTACAACGGGTCGGCGTAACGCTGGTCCAACTCGGCGTGCCGCTGCGGTTCCAACCAGCGGCGCAACCACAGCGCGGTGGTCTCGGGGCGGTCCTCCAGAAAGTCGACGAAGACGTCGACCAGCTCGTGCAGGGCCCGTCGCGCCGCGTCCGGACCCGCGTCGAGAGCGGCACGGGCCTGCTCGGCGGCCTCGGTCAGCACGTCCCGCTCGGCGGCGAACACCCGGGCGAAGCACGCGTCGTAGAGCGCTGCCTTCGTACCCGTGTGGTGCGCGACAGTGGCGACGTCGACGCCGGCGGCGGCGGCGACCTCCCGCAGCCCGACGGCGTCGAAGCCCCGCTCGGCGAAGAGCGCGGTCGCCGCGGTGAGCACCACCTCGCGGGTCGGCCGGGTCTCGTCGCGGCGGGGCCGACCCGGGCGGCGGCGGGGCATGGTCATGGCCGCCATTCTGCCCCTAGAATCCAGCGACCGTTGGATTGCGGAGAGGATGCGGCGATGACCGGGCTGGACCGGCGGCCCGCGGCCGCCACCGAAACGACACTGCCACGCGGCCCCCTGGCGGGCTTCGCGGCCGGGTCGCTCGGCATGGGCGTCTGGGTGACAGTGCCCGGCCTGCTGCTGCTCTACTTCCTCACCGACGTGCTGGCCGTCGCGCCGTGGCTGGCCGGCCTGGCGCTGCTGCTGCCGAAGGTCGCCGACGTGCTGCTGCACCCGTGGGTGGGGCACCGCGCCGACGTCGAGCAGACCCGACGCGGCGACCGTCGTCGCCTGCTGCTGATCGGCTGCGCCCTGCCGGTCGCGTTCGCCGCGCTCTTCGCGGTGCCCGGCGGCCTGACCGGCACGCCGGCCGCCGCGTGGGTGGCGGTGTTCTTCATCGCCGGCAACCTGCTCTTCGCCGCCTACCAGGTCCCCTACCTGGCCACCCCGGCCGACCTGCGCATCGGTTATGACGAACGCACCAGGTTGATGGCGTTCCGGATGGTGGTGCTGACCCTGGGCATCCTGGTCTCCGGGCTGCTGGCCCCGCTGCTCACCGGCGGCGACGCCGCGACGCGGGGCGGCTACCAGCGGATGGGCGTGGTCCTGGCCGTGGGGATGCTGGTGGCCATGCTGGTCGGTGTCGCCGGCATCGCCCGGCTGCGCGGGTCCGCGCCGGCCAGCACCGCGCCCGGGCACGGCGGGTGGCGGGCGTTGCGCACGGCGTTGCGCGACAGGCAGTTCCGGTGGCTGGTCGCCGCGTACCTGGCGATGTCCACCACCACCCACCTGGTGCTCGCCGGGGTGCCCTACTACGCCGAGTACGAGCTGCGCGCCCCCGGCCTGACCACGGTGCTGGTGGCCGCGTTCGTGGCGCCGGCGCTGCTGGTCACCCCGGCCTGGCTGGTGGTGGCCCGACGCGTCGGCAAGCAGCGGGCGCTGCTCGGCGCGCAGGGCGCGTTCGCGATCGGCTCGCTGGTGCTGGCGGTGGGCCGACCGGCCGGCCTGCCGGTGCTCATCGGCGCGGTGGCGGTGCACGGGGTGGCGTTCGCCGGCATGCAGCTGTTGCCGTTCTCGATGCTGCCCGACGTGATCCGCAACGCCGGCGGCACCGGGGCCGGCACCTACACCGGGGTGTGGACGGCCACCGAGGCCACCGGCGCGGCCCTGGGCCCGTACGCGTACGCGCTGTGCCTGACCGTGGGTGGTTTCGTGGCCTCGACGGCCGGTGAGTCGCCGGTGCAGCCCGACGCCGCGCTCGCGGCGGTCCGCTACGGCTTCGGGTTGCTGCCGGCGGTGGCGATGCTGGCGGCGGTGCTGCTGCAACGCCGCTACACCCTGGACGCGACGGCCCGGGCGGCGAGCTGATCGGCCGGCACTAGACTTCGCCCTCGATGGACGCCCAGCCCAGCACCACCGAGACCCGCCCGTGCGCCCACTGTGGAGCACCGGTGCCGCAGCGTGTCGGCGCGGGTCGACCGTTTCGCTACTGCCGCGACAACGACGGCGCCTGCCAGCGCGCCTCGCGCAACAGCCGGATGCGCCACCGCAACGCCCCCGGTCTGCCCGGGCAGGTGGCCCGCACCTGGGAGGCGGTGGATCGGCTCGACCAGATCGTCGAGACGTTGACCGAGTCGCTGCACGCCGAGTTGTCCCCGGTGGGTGTGCAGCGGCAGCTCGCGCAGGTCCGCGCGGAGGCCGCCAGCGAGATCGCGGCGGCGCAGACCGAACGCGACGAGGCCCGCGACGACGCCGAGAACGCGGCGGCCGACGCGGCGCGCGCCCGCGAGCAGGCCCGCGAGGCCCGCGCCGAGGCCGACGACGCCCGCCAGCGCGCCGAGCTGGCCCAGCGGCAGGGCGCCGCCGCCGACGAGCGGGCACAGCACGCCGAGGCCGCCCGCGACCAGGCGCGCCACGACGCCAGCGCCGCCGAGGCGCTGCGCGCCCAGGCCGAACGCGACCGCGACCAGGCCCGCGCCGAGGCGCGGGACCTGCGCACGGAGCGCGACGCCGAACGGCAGCGGGTGGCCGACCTGAGCGTGGAACGCGACGCGCTGCGCGCCGAGGCCGAACGGGCCAGCCGGGCCGCCGCCGAGGCGACCGAGCGGGCCGGGCGGTGGCAGGCCGAGGTGCAGGACGTCCGGCGCCAGATCGAGCAGTCGCGCGCCGACGCGGCGCGGACCCGCGCCGAGGCCGCCGACGCCGCCCGGGCGCGCGAGCAGGCCGACCGGGCCCGCGACCGCGCCGAGGTCGCCGCCCGGCAGGCCGACGACGCCCGGCAGGAAGCCGCCGAGGTCGCGGCGCGGCTGCGCGCGGAGGTGGCGGCCCTGGCCGCCCAGCGCGACACGCTCACCGCCGAGCTGACCGTGGCCCGGCAGGCCGCGGCGACCGCCGAGGGTCACCGCACCGCCCTGACGGTACGACTCGACGCCGCCGAGACCGATCGGGATCTCGCGCAGCGGCGGGTGGCGCAGCTCGGTGACCAGGTCAGCGACCTGGCGTTGGCGCTGGCCCGCCTCGGCGCCACCACTGCGAAGGACGCCACCTGACGATCGTGGCGCAACCTTCGGTAGGCTCAAGCGGTTAACCACCCCGGTGGCAGCGGACACGCACCGTCGTCCCGACCCGCCTGGGGATCACCTCACCGGGTGAGCGTCCCGGCCGGCTACCCTTGGTCCCGGCCCACCCGTGGACGCCTCACGCCCTCGGGCGGGAATGGCTCGACGGGGACGCACCGTTACACCCAGAAGACCAGCACCACGAACGAGGGGAAGTCGATCATGGGCGAGCGTATGCTGCGCGGAAGCCGCCTTGGCGCGGTGAGCTATGAATCCGACCGCAACACGGAGCTCGCGCCGCGTCAGACCCGCGAGTACCTCTGCGCCAAGGGCCACCAGTTCGAGGTGCCGTTCGCCGTCGACGCCGAGGTCCCGACGACCTGGGAATGCAAGTTCGACGGCAGCGTCGCCCGACTCGTCGACGGCAACGAGCCGGAGCAGAAGAAGGCCAAGCCGCCGCGTACCCACTGGGACATGCTTCTGGAGCGGCGTTCCATCGCCGAGCTAGAGGACATCCTGGAGGAACGCCTGCAGGAGGTTCGGACCCGCCGCGGCCGCGCCTGAGCCGCACGACGTACGACGACGGCGCCCCCGGGGTTCTCCCCGGGGGCGCCGTCGTGTCTGCGTGTGGCGTGGTGTCAGTGCCGGCCGGGTTCGACGATCTCGCCCTCGATGGCGCGACCGCCGTCGACCACCACGGGCTGTTCCGGCTGCGGTGTCGGTTGCGGCGCACCCTGGCGCACCCGCACCGTGCGGGGCCCGAACAGGTCACCGGCGACCATCGACGACACCCGCCGCTCGGTGGCGCGGCGCACCCCGACGCGGGCCAGTCGACGCACCGGCGGCACCAACAGCAGCAACCCGACCAGCCCACTGACCAGGCCGGGCACCGCCAGCAACAGTGCCCCGGCCAGCCCGACCAGCCCGTCGGTCACCTGCCCACCCGGGGGTTGACCGGCCGACGCCGCGGCCCGGAACCCACGCCAGGCGCGCATCCCCTCGCGGCGCAGCAGGACCAACCCCAGCAGGGACGCGGCGAACACCAGCAACACCGCCGCGCCGAACCCCAGCGCCCGTCCCACGCCGACGAACACCGCCAGCTCCAGCACCACCGCCAGCAACAGGGCCAACGGTACGAACCTCAGTCCTCGGCGCATCTCACCTCATCGCCATTCCTGCGGACACCACGGACGTGTTCCGCTCATCCAGCATGACACGGCCGCGCCCACGGCCACCGTGCCTGACCCGCTCACGGCCACCGTGCCTGGCCGGTGGCGGTGCCGTGCAGGCCCCGGCGTACCGCCTGGCGCCGGTCGCGCACCCCCCAGGCGGTGATCCGCCACAGCGCCTCGGCCACGATCTTCGGGCTCATCTTGCTGTCGCCGCGCTCCCGCTCGGCGAAGGTGATCGGCACCTCCACGATCCGTACCCCGGCCCGGTGCGCCAGCCGCGACAGCTCCACCTGGAACGAGTAGCCCTGCGAGGTCACCGACTCCAGGTCGATGGCGTCCAACGCGCTGATCCGGTACACCCGGTAACCGCCGGTGGCGTCCGAGACGGGCATGCCCAGCGCCAGGCGCGCGTACAGGTTGCCGCCGCGTGACAGCAGCAGCCGTCGCAGCGGCCAGTTGAGCACCCGCGCGCCGCTGGTCCACCGGGAGCCGATCACCACGTCGGCGTCGCGGGCGGCGTCCAGCAGCGCCGGAAGGTCCTCCGGGGCGTGCGAGCCGTCGGCGTCCATCTCCACGACCGCCTGGTAGCCACGCTCGCGCGCCCACCCGAAACCGGCCAGGTACGCCGCGCCGAGGCCCTCCTTGCCCTGGCGGTGCAGCACCTGCACGTGCGCGTCGCCGTCGGCGAGGGCGTCGGCGATCGCGCCGGTGCCGTCGGGGCTGTTGTCGTCGGCGATGAGGATCCGCACCGCCGGGGCGGCCCGCCGGACCCGGCCCACGATCACGGCGATGTTGTCGGCCTCGTTGTAGGTGGGGATCACCACCAGTACCCGGCCCACTCCGGGCACCTCGTCCGTGCGTCGGATCGTATCGGTCGCCTGGATCACGGTTCCTCCGCTCCCGCCGGCCTACCGGCTGTTGCTATCCGGGCCTGACCCGCTGCCGCCGGCGCAGCACCGCCGCGCCGACCAGGGCCGCCGCGGCCAGCGCGGCGAGCGCCACCTCGGGCCACCAGCCGACGCGGGTGGCGAGGGTGCGTCCGTCGTCGAGCCGCAACTGCCGCACCACGACCTCCCGGGTGTTGAACCCGGTGGCATCGCTTACCCGCCCGTCGGGTGCGACGAACCCGGACACCCCGACCGTTGAGGCCATCAACGCCGGCCGTCCGTGCTCCACCGCCCGCAGCCGCACCATGGCCATCTGCTGGCGGGCCTCTGCCACGTCGAAGGTGGCGTTGTTGGTCTGCACCACCAGCAGTTGCGCGCCGCCGGTGACGGTGTCGCGGACCACCTCGTCGTAGGCGACCTCGAAGCAGATCACGTCACCGAGCACGGTGGGGCCGGCGCGTACCACGCCCGGGGTGCTTCCGGGCACGAAGTCGTTGCGGATCAGGTCGACCTTCTTGCTGACCATCCGGGCCACGTCGCGCAACGGCACGTACTCGGCGAACGGCACCGGGTGGCGTTTCGTGTACAGCTGCTCGAGGTCCGCGCCGGTGCCGGGGTGCCACAGGATGCCCGCGTTGCGGACCTGCCCCGCGTCGGGGCCCAGCAGCACCGCGCCGACCAGGATCGGCGCGCCGATGGTGTCGGCGGCCTGGGAGATGCGCGCCCCGGCGGTGGGGTTGCGTAGCGGGTCGATGTCGCTGGAGTTCTCCGGCCACACCACCAGGTCGGGTCGCCGCTGTTGCCCGGAGGCGACCCTCTCGGCCAGTTCGATGGTGGCGTCGACGTGGTTGTTGAGCACCGCCTGCCGTTGGGCGTTGAAGTCCAGGCCCAGCCGGGGCACGTTGCCCTGCACGATCGCCACTGTCACGTCCGCGCCGGACCCGGCGGAGGCGACCGGCACCAGCAGCGCCCCGGCGGTCAGCGCGACGGCCACGACGGCCGGTACGGCCACCGGCGCCCAGCGACGCCCCGCGGCACCCCCGGCGCGTGCGGGGCCGTCCAGCGGGCTGTCAGCGCCCGGCACGGCGTCGCTCGCCGTGGTGGTGGGCTCGGGTGCGTGGTGCTGGGCGGTGACCCAGCCCCGCCAGACGGCGGTGACCAGCAACCCGCCGATGAGGGCCACGACGAAGGTGACCAACGGGGCGCCGCCCAGCGCGGCCAGCCGCAGCAGCGGCGAGTCGTCCTGGCTGAACGCCAACCGCCCCCACGGGAACCCGCCGAACGGGGTGCGGTCGCGCAGCGCCTCCTGCCCGACCCAGAGCAGCCCGGTCAGCGCCGGCCACGCCCAGCGGGCCCGGTCGACCAGCGGCGACACCCAGGCGGTGGCGGTGCCCAGCAACGCCAGGTAGCCGGCCTGCAGCAGCGTCAGCAGCACCCACGGCAGGTAGCCGGTGTGCAGGTTCGTCCAGGCCAGCAGCGGGGCGAAGAACGCCAACCCGGTCAAGAAGCCCAGACCGGCGCCGGCGCGCAACCGCCGCCGGTGCGCGGCGGCGGCCAGCAACGCCACCCCGACCGGCGCGAGCGGCCACACGCCGTACGGGGGGAACGCCACCAGCAGGGCCAGCCCGGCGGCCACGGCCAGGGGCACGGCGACCCGCAGCGGCAGGGGCCGACCCACGACGGCAGGCGCGCTGATCACCGTGGGGGCGGGTGTCTCATCCCGGTCCAGCATCGTCACCGCAGCTTCACCTCGATCACCCGGCGAAGGCTACCCGCCTGACGGTCCCGCTGGCCGGGCCCCCTGTTCGCCGATCTTGCACTTCCGGTGCCGACACAAGGGGCATTCCCGCCCACATCAACGACACAAACCGCAAGATCGCCGGGAGCGTGTGCGGGTGGGCGGGAAGCACGGAGATGAAATCGGGGCGCGGCTTTCGCCGCGCCCCGATGCTCCCAGGCCCTTCCCGGCCGGTGTGGCGAGGATGGAGCACGACGACCTTCGGACCGACCGGACGTGGACTGGCTGCCCCCGCCGGGCCGTTGTCTACTGGCCGTGCACCTCACCCTGCCCGTACACCGGTAACCGCGGCCGGTTCGCGCCGCCCCGCCGACCCCCGCCCGCTGGACCTGGCCGCCGCGACGATGACGCTCGAACATGTCGCTCGGCCAGCGGACGAAGGGACGAAGCGAACAACAGCCGCTTCCCGTGGTAGGACTCAAAGACGGTACGTGCCGACCCCCGTCGGTTGTCAACCCGCAGTCGGCCTGTCGTGTGTTGCGACACGGCGTGTCGGGTCGGCGAGTCTCAATGCGTACGCAGGTGCTCACGTAGCAGCGCCTGCGCGGCCGCCCGGTGCCCCTCGGCGAGCAGCCCTCCGGCGGCCAGCACGTAGTCGGCGTCGACCACCGCCGCGGCGGCGCGCGGCAGCGCCCACCCGCCGGCGTGGTCGGCCAGGACCGCCGTCAGCACCTGCCCGGACACGTCAGCCGGCGAGTGCCGCAGCACCCCACCGGAGCCCACCAGCATCCGCACGTCGCGCAGGTCCCGCCCGGCGCGCTCACCGGTGGCGGCGCCTCGGGCGTGCCGGCGCAGCGCCACCGTCGCGGCGAGGGTGGCGATGCGCCGGTCCACGGCCCGCTCGACGTCGTCGACGGCCAGGAAGGCCGGGTCGGCCGCCCGGCGCGCCGCGGCGGCACCCAGGTCGTCGGCTTCGCCGGCGGTGAGCAGCCGTTCCTCGACGGCGGCCCGCACCACCCCGGGGGCGCTCCACCGCATGCCCAGATCGCCCTCCACGGTGCGGGCCCGCCACAGACTGCCGGCGACCTCCCGGCCCGGCCCGGTGGCCCGCTCGTCGGGCGTGAGCACCGAGTACACGTCGGTGGTGGCCCCACCCACGTCGACCACCGCCAGATCACCGCCGAGGGTGTCGGCGAGCACCTCCACACCGGTGAGCACCGCGTCGGGGGTGGCCGCCCGCACCAACCGCGCGAACCGGGCACCCCGCGACAGTCGTTTACCACCGATGACGTGGCGCAGGAACACCGCGCGGATCGCCGCCCGCGCCGACGCCGGGGCGAGCACCCCGATGCGCGGCAGGACGTTGTCGGCGTCGGTGACCGGCACCCCGGCGTCACGCAGCAGCCCGGTCAGCTGCTCGCGCACGTCGGCGTTGCCCGCGTACACCACGGGCCGCCGCCACCGGGCCCGGGCCAGGCGGGTGGCGTTGTGGGTGATCGTGTCGGCGTCGCCGCCGTCGGTGCCGCCCACGAGCAGCACCACGTCCGGGCGGGCCGCCCGCAACGCCGTCAGGTCGGCCGCGCCGAGCCGCCCGGCCGCGACGTGCACCACGTGCGCGCCGGCGGACAGCCCCACCCGCCGGCCGGCCTGCGCGGTGACCAGCGGCTCGTAGCCGATCACGGCCAGCCGCAACCCACCACCGGCCGACGAGCACACGTACCAGGGAACGTCGCGCACACCGAGCCCGGCGGTGGCCGCCGCGACCGCGGCGTCCAGGCCGTGCAGCACGTCGGTGCCCACCGTGGTGGGCGCCGACGCCGCGCCGACCAGGACACCGCTGGCCAGGTCCACCACCGCCACCTTCGTGTACGTGGAACCCACGTCGGCGCAGACCGCCAGGGTCACGACGCGGCGGGAACGACCACGGTGCCGGTCGCGGTGACCGCCACGATCGGCGGATCGAGGACCTCCGCGGCGGACGCGGAACGGTCCGGGCGGCCCCGGCACACCACCGCGCAGCTCAGCTCCAGGGTGCGGCTGCGGCTACCCACCCGCGACACCCGCGCGGTGACCTCGACCACGTCCCCGGCGTGCACCGGCGCGTGGAACCGCACATCGGCGTACCCGGCGAACAGGCCCTCGTCGCCGTCGGTACGGATGCACACCTCCGTGGCGACATCGCCGAACAACCCCAGCGCGTACGCCCCGTCGACGAGGTTCCCGGCGTAGTGGGCGTGCGAGTACGGCACATACCGCCGGTGCGTCACCGTCAACCCGAGCCGTGCGTCGGTCATGCCATCGCCTTCCGTTGCGTGATCAGGGCGTGCACGAGGTAGCTGGCCACCTCGCCGGGCGTGGTGCCCCGACCGAAGATCCGGTCCACGCCCAACTCGTCGGTCATCGTCTCGTCGAAGCGGGGACCACCGACGATCAGCAGCGGACGCCGCCCCGCCGGCATCGCCTCCCGGAACGCCGCCGACATCTCCCGGGTGTTGTGCAGGTGCGCGTCGCGTTGGGTGACCACCTGCGACACGAGCACCGCGTCGGCCTTCTCCGCCCGGGCGGTCTCCACCAGCTCCGGCACGCTGACCTGCGCGCCCATGTTGGTGACCTTCAACTCCCGGTAGTACTCCAGGCCCTTCTCGCCCGCGATGCCCTTGACGTTGAGGATCGCGTCGATGCCCACCGTGTGCGCGTCGGTGCCGATGCACGCCCCGACCACTGACAGCTTGCGCCGCAACCGCTGCTTGATCACCGTGTTGACGTCCTTCGCCGACAGCAGCGCGAAGTCCCGTTCCACCACCTGCACGGCGTTGAGGTCGACCAGGTGGTTGACCCGCCCGTACACGACGAAGAACGTGAACCCGTCACCCATCGGCTTGGCGTGCACCACCATCGCGGGGTCCATGCCCATCTTGTTGGCCAACTGCACCGCCGCGCCCTCGGCGCGCTTGTCGTGGGTCACCGGCAGGGTGAACGACACCTGCACCATGCCGTCACCGGTGGTGTCCCCGTACGGCCGCACGATCTTCTTCGCGGCGTCGGCGGCGCTCATGCCGCGTCCCCTTCCAGGATGTCGGTGGCCGGGTTGCAGTAGTCGGCCTCGTGCGCGGCGACCCCGTCGAGGCCCTTGCCGCGGTCCGCGGGCCGCTTCATGATCCCGAAGGTGCCCTCGGCGATCGCCGTGAGCAGCGTCTGCTCACCGATGCGATCCAGCAGGTCCAGCGCCTCACCGAGGACCTGGTTGGCGCGGCGGCGGATGAACCCGCCCGGCGCCGGCACGAAGTCCTCGTGCAACCCACCGGCCGCGCCGAGGACGTACCGCACGTTCTGCAGGGCGATGTCCCGGTCGGACAACCACGGCGTCACCACCGCCTCGGTCATCATCCCCACCAGCAGGATGCCCTGACCGGTCAGCGCACCGGCCAGGTTGAAGAACCCGTCGAGCAGGTTGCCCCGGAACACGTCACCGGTCATGTGCTTCGTCGGCGGCATCCACTTCAACGGCGCGTCGGGGAACAACTCCCGGGCCAGCAACGCGTGCGCCAACTCCAACCGGAACGACTCCGGCACCTCCGGGTTGATCTCGAACGCGTGCCCCAACCCCAACTGCCAGTCCGCCAACCCCGCCTCGTGCGCGAAGAACTCGTTGAGCAGCTGCGACACCGTCACCGTGTGCGCCTCGTCGACGGCGTCGGCGGTGGTCAGGTAGTTGTCCTCACCGGTGTTGATGATGATCCCGGCGCGGGCGTGCACCTGCCGGGAGAACCGCTGGTCGACGAACGTCCGCACCGGGTTGATGTCGCGGAACAGGATCCCGTACATCGAGTCGTTCAACATCATGTCGAGGCGTTCCAGCCCGGCCAGGGTCGCCATCTCCGGCATGCACAGCCCGGACGCGTAGTTGGTCAACCGCACGTAGCGGCCCACCTCCTTCGACGACTCGTCCAACGCCGCACGCATCAGCCGGAAGTTCTCCTGCGTGGCGTACGTGCCGGCGAACCCTTCCCGGGTCGCGCCCTCGGGCACGTAGTCCAGCAGCGACTGCCCGGTGGAACGGATCACCGCGATCACGTCCGCGCCGGCGCGCGCCGCCGCCTGCGCCTGCGGAATGTCCTCGTAGATGTCGCCGGTGGCGACGATCAGGTAGATCCACGGCCGCTGCGCCGGGTCGCCGTGGCGCTTCACCAGCCGGTCCCGCTCGGCGCGCCGCCGGTCGATGCGCCGGATACCCGCGCCGACGGCCTTACGCGCCGCCGACCGGGCCGCCGTGGCCGCCCGCCCGGTCGGCTGGGTGAACCGCACCGACCCGGCGGCGGCCTTCTGCGCCAGCAACGTCACGTCGGTGCTGCCCTCGCGCACCAGGGCGTCGAACACCGGCACCGCCACCCCGTGACCCAACCCCACATCCGCGGCGACCGCCTCGACGAGCCGGTTCACCCACGGAATGCCATCCGGGTCGGCGCCGGTCACCCCGGCCAACCGCAGGACCGCCCGCTCCACCGACACGGTGGTGTGGCTGCGGGCCAGGTCCACCACCGGCTGACCGGCCCGACGCGCCAACTCCCGCGCCCGCGCCACCAGCACCGGATCAAGATCAAGCTTCCCGGTCATGATGACCCTTCCTCGTAGATGACCTCACCGCGCAGCACCAGACGCCGACACACCGGCAACGGCGTCGGGTCGTGCGGACCCCGCGCCTCCGGGTCCTCGGCCTGCAACACCGGCAGACCCCGCTCCACCCCCGCCGGCGTCGACCACACCGCGAACGTCGCCGGCGCACCCAACGCGAGGACTCCCTCGACGTCCAGGTGCACCGCCCGCCACCCGCCCCGGGTGTGCGCCGCGAACGCCGACCGCACACCCATCCGCTGCGCCGGGTTGTGGTGCGCGACCGCCGCCCGCACCGACCCCCACGGGTCCAGCGGCGTCACCGGCGAATCCGACCCGAACGCCAACGCCACCCCCACCGAGTGCATCGCACCCATCGGGTTCGACTCCAACGACCGGTCCAACCCCAACCGCGCCTCGTACATCCGGCCCGCGCCGCCCCACAACCGGTCGAACGCCGGCTGCATGCTCGCCACCACCCCGTACTCCACGAACCGCGCGATCAACGCCTTGCTCATGATCTCCGCGTGTTCGATGCGGTGCCGGGCCGCGCGCAACCGCTCCACCCCCACCGTCCGCGCCGCCGCCGCGAACCCGTCCAGGACGGTGCCGATCGCCGCGTCACCGATGGCGTGGAAACCGCCCTGCATGCCGTGCGCGGCGCAGTCCAGCAGGTGATCACGCACCTGCTCGACCGACAGGTACCCGTGCCCGCAACCCTCACCGTCGCCGTACGGCTGCGACACGTGCGCCGTACGCGACCCCAACGCCCCGTCGGCGAACAGGTCCCCGCCGGCGCCGACCGCGCCCAACTCCCGGGCCCGCGCCGCACCACCCAACTCGCCCCAGTACCCGTACACCTCCGGCAGGCCCGCGCCGGAGATGCCCAGCAGACCGGTGAAGTCCTCCTCGTCGGAGATCTCCGGGCCACCGCACTCGTGCACCGCCGCGATCCCCAACGACGCCGCATGGGCCAGGGCCACCCGCTGCGCCCCGACCCGCTGCGCCCGACTCACCGACGCCTGCGCGGCCGCCCGCACCACGTGGTGCGCGTCGCGCCGCAACCAGCCCGACGCGTCGTACCCGGGCGCCTGCGCCGCCTGCGGACACGCCGCCAGCAACGCCGACGACACCAACGCCGAGTGGATCGACGCCTGCGACAGATACACCCGCCGACCACCGGCGGCCCGGTCCAACGCCGCAGCGTCCGGCAACGTCGGATCCGACCAACCCGACTCGTCCCAGCCGTGCCCGAGCACCACCGCGTCCGCCGGCAGACCCGCCGCGAACCCCGCCACCGCGTCGAGCAACTGCCCCGCCGAGCGCACCCCGGACAACGCCAACCCGGACAACGCCAACCCGGTGTCGGTGGCATGCACGTGCGCGTCGACGAACGCCGGCGTCACCAACGCCCCGCCCAGGTCCACCACCCGATCGGCCGGCGGCGCGTCGCCGTCGGTCCCCAACCAGGCAATCCGCCCACCGGACACCAGCAGCGCGGTGGCGCTCGGGTCGGCGGGGCAGTGCAGCACGCCGCCGCGGTACAACGTCGAGGGGTTCGTCATGACCTCAGTCTGCCGCGATCCGCGCCGCGAACAGCTGACGCACCCCAGGCTCGGCCCGCAACAGCCCCAACGCCAACTCCGCGTGCCCCGGCACGTACCCGTTGCCCACCAGCATCGTCACGTCCGCCGCCAACCCCTCCGCGCCCAACGCCGCGGCGGAGAAGCTCGTCGCCATGGAGAAGAAAATCACCGTGCCGCCGTCAGCGGTGGCCAGCACCGCCCCGTGCTCACACCCCGGCACGTCCACGCAGACCACCGTCACGTCCGCCGGCACCCCCAACGCGGTGGTCACCGCCGTGGACAACCCCACCGGGTCGCGCGCGTCGGCCAGCGCCACCACCGACGCCAGGCCGGAGGCCGTCAGCGCGTCGCGCTCCGCCGCCACCGGCACCACCCCGACGGTACGCGCGGCGCCCGCCCGTCGCGCCGCAGCGAGCGACAGCGACCCGCTCTTACCCGCCCCGCCGATCACCGCGACCCGCACCGGTGTCGGATCACCGCTTCGCCGACGCTCCTCGACGTAGCGCGACACCACCCGGGCGGTCAGCGCGGGCGCACCGCACACGTCCAGCACGGCGAGGGACAACTGGGGGTCCTCGTCGTCGGGCAGCACCGCGGCGATGGAGCGCGCGAACAGGATCGCCCACCCGTCACAGGGCACCTGCTCGCTGCGCCCGTCCCAACGGGCCAACCCATCGGTGATCACCAGGGGCGTCAACGTCAACGACACCAGGGTAGCGACCCGCTCCCCCGCCCTGAGGCCCAGCGGGGACCGCCGACCGGCCTCCTCGACGGTGCCGATCAGCATCCCGCCCGACCCGGTCACCGGGTTCTGCATCTTCCCCCGGGTAGCGATGATCTCCAGCACCTCGGCGCGGACCGCGTCACCGTCGCCGCCGTGCTTCTCCGACAACTGCCGGAAGCTCGCCGCGTCCAGGTTGAGCCGCTGCACCCGGATCCGCACCTCGTTCGGCGCGATCGCCGCCGACGTGTCCAGGCGCCAGGCCGCCTGCGGCAGCACCCCCGCCGGTTGCACGACGCGGTGCAGTCCCACCGGTGACGTCACGCCGACCTCCCCTGTCCAGCCGCCCGAAGCCCCGGTCAAGGCTCGCGTAACGGGAAAACTTACGGCAGACTAGTTTCTGTACCGAATATTTTCCAGTAGCCTTCGGGCTTCGATGATCAGCCGCAACACCGAGGAGGGGCCGTGACCCAGACCCAACCGGTTGAGACCGTCCCTCAACCCCGTCACGCCCCGGTCGCCGTACCGACCGCCGGGCAGCCTTACGAATACCACCGCCGCCCCCTGGTCGAACCCGACTGGACCCGGTTCCCCGGCTGGCGCCACGTCACCCGCGACCAGTGGGAATCCGCCCAGTGGCAACGCGTCAACTGCGTCAAGAACATCAAGCAGCTCCGCGCCGTCTTCGGTGACCTGATCGACGAGACCTTCTACGCCGACCTCGAAGCCGACCAGTCGGCAATGGCCACCATGTCCATGCTGGTGCCACCACAAATGATCAACACGATGGTGCCGTTCGCGACCCTCACCACCGAGGCCCTGCTCGCCGACCCCATCCGCCGCTACATGATCCCGGTCGCCTCCGACCGGCGCACCGACTGGCCCTCACACCCCTACGCCAGCCGCGACAGCCTCCACGAGCACGACATGTGGGTCGCCGAAGGGCTCACCCACCGCTACCCCACCAAGGTCCTCGCCGAGCTGCTCTCCACCTGCCCCCAGTACTGCGGACACTGCACCCGCATGGACCTCGTCGGCAACTCCACCCCCGCCGTCGACAAACTCAAACTCACCCTCAAGCCCGTCGACCGCTACGACGCCCACATCGCCTACCTCAAGGCCCACCCC
Organism: Micromonospora sp. NPDC049049; assembly: GCF_040649115.1. Lineage (NCBI taxonomy): Bacteria > Bacillati > Actinomycetota > Actinomycetes > Micromonosporales > Micromonosporaceae > Micromonospora > Micromonospora sp. NPDC049049. The sequence goes on from NZ_JBEZEX010000006.1 coordinate 122,757, forward strand.
GGCGTCCGCGACGTGGTCGTCTCCGGCGGCGACGTGGCCAACGTCCCCTGGCGCAACCTCGAGTCGTACCTCATGCGCCTGCTGGAACTGGAAACGGTCCGCGACATCCGGCTCGCCACCAAGGCCCTCATGGGCCTACCCCAACACTGGCTACAACCCGACGTCGTCGAGGGCCTGGAACGCGTCGCCCGCACCGCCGCCCGCCGCGGCGTCAACCTCGCCATCCACACCCACGTCAACCACGCCCAGTCACTCACCCCACTGGTCGCCAAGGCCGCCCAGACCGCCCTCGACGTCGGCGTCCGCGACGTCCGCAACCAGGGCGTCCTCATGCGCGGCGTCAACGCCACCACCCCGGAACTGCTCGACCTCTGCTTCGCCCTCCAAGGCGAAGCCGGAATCCTGCCGTACTACTTCTACATGTGCGACATGATCCCCAACGCCGAACACTGGCGGGTCCCGGTCTGGCACGCCCAACAACTCCAACACGACATCATGGGCTACCTCCCCGGCTACGCCACCCCCCGCATCGTCTGCGACGTCCCCTTCGTCGGTAAGCGCTGGGTGCACATGCTCACCGACTACGACCGTGAGCGCGGCATCTCCTACTGGACGAAGAACTACCGCACCTCCATCGAATCCGCCGACCTGGAGGCGCTCAACAAGCGCTACGCCTACTACGACCCGATCGACACCCTGCCCGCCAACGGCCAGCAGTGGTGGCACGACCACCGCAACGACTGACCCACCGACGACGACACCCCCGGGCAGTCCAGCTCCCGGGGGTGTCGCGCACTCCGTGGTCAGGCGCAGCCCAGGCCCTGGACGTATCCGGGCCGCAGCTTCCCAGCCGCGATCTCGTCGGCGTACTCCCAGAACACCTCCGGCCAGTCGCCAGCCTTGTCCATGTCACGCAGCACCCGCCACCCGTGGCTGCTCCGCAGCGCCTCGACGGCCCGCCGCACCCCGGCCTCATCCCCACTCGCCCTCGCCCGCTGCCACTCCGCGATCCACCCGCAACCCACACGCGACGTCACAGCGGCACCGAACTGATAGCGATCGTTGATGCCGACGTCAACCAACGCCGCGACGTCGAAGCCCGGCGGGAGCGGCACGTCCACGAGCACCTCGGCCGCCCGCTCCAACACCCGGTCGGGAGTGACGATCTCCGGCGGAAGCGCACCCAACCACGTACGCGCATCCGCCCGGACCACATCCCCGAGGACCCGGGCGAACTCCTTCCGAGACCAGTCACCCCCGGTACGCAACTCGACGAAAACCCCGTCACGGGGACGGAGCAACACCTCGAAGTCGCTGGCGGAATACTCGAACTGGTCACCCGCCCAGCCATCGACCTGCACAGCCTTCGGACGACTGACGTTGAGCCGGTCGGCGTAACGGCCGGCGTAACCGTCAGCCGGATACCAGTCGAACTCCACCTCACGCCCACCGTTGCGGAACGTGATGGTGCCCGCCTCCTGGGTGAACCCGTACACGGTGGTCGCCTTCCAGCCCGGGCGGTTGATCAGCAGCCGCGGATTCTTCTCCGCCGCCCGCATCGCCACCGGCGAGTAGACGACCGGAGCACCGGCGCTGGGAGCGGAAGCCACCTCCCCGACCTCTTCGGGCTCACCCGGCAGAACAGAGACGGCCAGGACGCCGGCAAGGACCACGACCACCGCCGCCACACCAGCCAAACGACGCACTCTCGGTTGCCGCCGCGGTGGTTCCACGAACCGACCGAGCGTCGACTCGGACATGATCTCCCCCAGGAGGGTCTGCTTCATCCCGTCAAGCTGTCCGATGAGGTCCCGCCGAGCGGGGTCAGCTTCCCGAACCAGCCGGTCAAGGTGTTCCTCGGTCATCTCTGGTCCTTTCGGGTCGCTGCGGTCAGCACGTCGAGTACATGTCCAGGCGGGCCGAGGTCGTCACCGACCAGTTCGCGCAGCCTGGCTCGCGCCCGCGACAGCCGTGTCCGCACCACTGTGGGACCCACCCCCAGGACCGCCGCCACCTCTCGCGGCTGCAAGCCCTCCCACACGGTGAGCATCAACACCTCGCGGTCCAGCTCACCCAGACCCGCCAACGCCGCCCGGACAGCGAGCCGCTCAGGCACCTCACTGCCCGGATCGGCGGCCACCACGACGGCGATCTGCTCACGTAACCGCTCACCCAACCGCTGCCGGCGAACCCCACCCCGGTGATGGTTGGCCAACACCCGCCGGGCCACGCCGTACAGCCAGAGCCGAGCTTCACCGTCGGCCGGAATGTCATGCCTGCGCCGCCAGGCGACCAGGAAGGTCTCCGCGACGACGTCGGCCCCGTCCTCGGGATGCGCGACGCGCCGCAGCGCGTACGCCAACAACGGCTCAAAGTGCTCAAGATAGACACGCCGGAAGCGGTCCTCGTAGTACTCAATGCCGGAGCTCACACCCACTCCATGTCCGGTGGGGCCCCAACCGTGACAGCCCTCGAAAACCACCTCGCAACGCTCGACCCCAGCAACTGCCGGCACAGCCCACAACCACCCACGGCGCTCCCTCAACGGAATCCTCAACCCGGGAACACCACACACCGCCGACGACTACCGTCCACCACCATGAGACACCCGCGGCCCGCCACGGGCCCCGGCGACCGGGTCACACTCGACGAGGTCTTCTTCGACGTCGTCTTCGTCCTCACCGTCACCCAACTGGCCCACGCCCTCGAAACCCACCTCAACTGGGCCGGTTTCGGCAGCAGCGCCCTGATCCTCGGCCTGCTCTGGTACCTCTACACCGGCTACGCCTGGCTCAACAACCGCCTGCCCCCGCGAAAGAACACCACCAGGCTGCTGCTCTTCGCCGGCATGGCAGGCTTCCTGATCAGCGCCGTCGCCCTACCCGACGCCCTCACCGGCGGCGGCGCGCTCTTCGCCGTCGGCTACCTCATCGTCGTCGCCGTCCACCTCAGCCTGTTTCTGCACACCAACGCCCGCAGCGGCGCACTGCGACTCGCCCCCTACAACATCGGCGCCGCGCTCCTCGTCCTCGCTGCCGCCGCGTTCACCGGCCCCACCGTACCCGCCCTCTGGGCCGCCGCCGTCGTCACCCAGTCCGTCCTGCCCTACCTGCTCCCCCGCCGCCTGTCCTGGACCGGCGTACCCGAGGCCTTTCACCTGCGCCCCGGGCACTTCGTCGAACGACACGGACTGCTCGTCATCATCGCCCTCGGCGAATCCGTCGTCACCATCGGCATGGGCGTACCCGCCGACCAGCTCACCGCCGCAACGGCCACCGCGATCGTGCTCGCCCTCGCCGTACCCGTCGGGTGGACCTACGTCGCCGACACCCGACCCGCCACCGCGGCCCTGGCCGCCGCCGACCCCGCCGCCCGCAGCCAGATGGCCGCCCGCACCTACGTGTTCCCGCACTTCCTGCTGCTGCTCGGCGTCATCGCGACAGTCGCCGGTCTCCACACTGCCGTCGCCGGACCCGACGAACCGGCCACGGTCGGCGCCGCTCTCGCCCTCGGCGGTGGCGTCGCGCTCTACCTCGTCGGCATCGCCGCCGTACGCCGCGCCCTACGCCTGCCCATCCCCCCGGCCCGACTCGCCGCCGCGGCGGCGGCACTGGCCACCGTCGCCATCGGCGTCACCCTGCCAGCGACCGTCCAGCTCGTCACCACCATCGCCATCCTGGTGCTGATGCTGGCATATGACGCCCGACGGTCCACCCGCGGCGACGACGAGAATGCACGGGTCGACCCGGAACGCGCGTGATGCTCCTAGCTGCCTCGGTCGCCTCAGCCGCCGGCCAGCACCTCGGACAACGGCGCCGGCACCAGCCCTCGCTCACGCAGCCCGGCCAGGATGTGCGGCAACGCCTCATCGGTCATGGCCGCGTTCGCCTCGGTCACATGCATGATCACCACCGAGCCGGGGCGAACGTGGTCCAACACCGCCCGTACCAACGGCTTCCACGCCGTCGCGAACGGATCGCCACTGACCACGTCCCCGTCGACCACTGTCACGCCCAGCGGCGCCAGCGCGTCCAACGCCGCCGCGTCGTGGCACAACCCGGGAAACCGGAAGTACCGGGTCTGCCGACCGCCATACGGCGCGATCACCTCGAACGTCTTCGCCACATCGCCGGCCAGCTCGTCGACCGGCAACCGGGGCAGGTCGTAACAGTCCGCCGTGAACGCCGCGTGCCCGTAGGTGTGGTTGGCCAACTCGAAGCGCGGGTTGCCGGCGATCCGCCGCGTCACGTCCGGATACCGCTGCACCCACTTGCCGGTCAGGAAGAACGTCGCCGGCACCTGCTCCCGCTCCAGCAGGTCGAGGATGCGCAGGTTCGCGTAGGACTTCACCCGGCCGGCCCGCAGGCTGGCCAACATCCCGTCGGTCATGTCCGCGTCGAAGGTCAGCGCGACCTTGGCGCCGCTGCGCGGCCCGTGATCCACCACCCGCGCCCTGGTCCCGATGGGCGTCGCGCCCGGCACCGTGGCAACCACCACCGGCGGCGACGAGACGCTGGCCGACGGCACCTCCGAAGTAGCACCCGTCGACGGCACCGCCGAAGAGGCACCGGCAGGGGTGGACGAGGCCGACGACCCGACGAAGACGGGCCGGTCCGGCGGCGGCACCCGGGACGCCGTACACGCGGCACCGCCGACAACGGCCACCGCCGCGAGTACGCCACACCACAACGGACGAAGTCGACCCCGAATCACGCCGTCGATCATCCCAAACGCGAGCCACCCTCACTGCCCCGCCCGCACCCCGACCCGCCCCCGGCTCGCCCGCCCCTGCCTCGCCGATCTTGCACTTGCGGTCGTCGGATTGAGCGGGATGCCCCAAATACCGCAACAGAAAGTGCCAGATCGGCGAGGCGGGAAGGCCCTGGGAGCGTCGATCATGGGGTTGTGGTGCCGGGTTTGGGCAGGCAAGGGTGCTTGGTCCCCCACCACAACTCCATGATCGACGGAGCAGGGGAGCCAAGACAGGGACCGCAGCGCCACGGGTCCCCGGGCGACGGTGCGCCCGGGGACCCGTGGACCGTTCAGGTCACTTCGTGAAGGAGTCCTTCACGTTGCGGCCAGCGTCCTTAACGTTCTGACCGGCCTGCTTGGCGCGCGCGTCGCTCTGCTGGCTGGCGCCCTCGCCACGCATCCGCTCGTTGTCGGTCATGTCGCCGACGCGCTCCCTCGCGGCGCCGGCCATCTGCTCAACCTTGTTCTTTGCCTTCTCGGTGAAGCTCATCGCGCCTCCTCGGTCTGGCGGTTGTCCTGGCTCGCTTGCCCGGTCTCCGGGTGCCGAAACCGGCGGTGCCGGTCGGCACACCCGCTAGAGCATCCTAGGAAGATAGGTAGTGGGAGGTCAGCTGTCGGCACCGACCCACGATGGTTAACTGACCGGATGGGAGAGCTCCTGCTGATCCGGCACGGCGAGACCACCTGGAGCGCCAGCCTGCGGCACACCTCGTACACCGACCTGGAGCTGACCCCCGACGGCGAGCGACAGGCCCGCACCCTGGCCGCGTTCCTGGCCGGCCGGCGCTTCGTCACAGTGCTGACCAGCCCCCGCTCCCGGGCGCTGCGCACCGCGCAGCTGGCCGGGCTCACCGTCGACGCCGTCGACGAGAACCTCAGCGAGTGGAACTACGGCGAGTACGAGGGTCGCACCACAGTCGACATCCACGACGACGATCCGCACTGGAACATCTGGACCGACGGCTGCCCCGGCGGGGAGTCCCCCGCAGAGGTGGGCGAACGGCTGGACCGGGTGCTGGCCCGCGTCACCCCGCTGCTCGACCGCGGCACCGTGGCGCTGGTCGGGCACGCGCACAGCCTGCGGGTGCTCGGTGCCCGCTGGATCGGCCTGCCCCCGTCCGCCGGTGGGCGGCTACGCCTGGACACCGCCACTGTCAGCGCGCTCGGTCACGAACACGGCCGGCAGGTCATCCTGCGGTGGAACCAGCCGGCTCCTCCGGCACCCGGGACCGCGACCGACTCGGCGCCGCAGCGCTGATCTTCGGCGGCCGGTTCTCGTACGGCGTGGACAACACCACTGTCGTCCGGGTCGTGACGTTCGCCGAGGTGCGGATCTCCTGGAGCACCCGCTCCAGGTCGGTGGGGCTGGCCACCCGCACCAGCAGCAGGTAGAAGTCCTCCCCCGCCACCGAATAGCAGGAGTCGATCTCCGGCAGGTGGGCCAGCCGCTCCGGGGCGTCGTCCGGCTGCGACGGATCGAACGGCCGGATCGCCACGAACGCGGTGAGCGGCAGGTCCAGCGCCTCGAACGACACCCGGGCCGCGTACCCCTTGATCACCCCGCGCTGCTCCAGCCGACGGACCCGCTGATGCACGGCGGACACCGACAGCCCCACCCGCTCGGCCAGGTCGGTGTACGACAGACGGCCGTCGGCGGTCAGCGCGGCGACGATAGCGCGGTCGATCTCCTCCACGGCGTGCAACCTACCGGGAAAACGGTCGCACGGCGACGAGGTACCCGAGTGGCGGACCGCGGTGGGCCGTGACGCACCCACCGCAGCCCCACCACCACGTACCGTTGTCAGCCCTTGGCCAGTGCCCGGGAGATCACCATCCGCTGGATCTGGTTGGTGCCCTCCACGATCTGCAACACCTTCGCCTCACGCATGTACCGCTCCACCGGGTGGTCGGCCACGTAACCCGCACCGCCGAGCACCTGCACCGCGTCGGTGGTCGCCCGCATCGCCATGTCGGTGGCGAACAGCTTCGCCTTGGCCGCCTCGATGGCGTACGGCCGGCCGGCGTCGCGCAGACGGGCCGCCGCCAGGGTCAGCGCGCGGGCAGCGGAGATCTGGGTGGCCGCGTCGGCGAGGAGGAACCCCAGCCCCTGGAAGTCGATGATGGAACGCCCGAACTGCTGCCGCTCCCGGGCGTAGGAGACCGCGTAGTCCAGGGCGGCCTGGGCCAGCCCGACCGCGCACGCCGCGATGCCCAGCCGGCCGGAGTCCAGCGCGGACATCGCGATGGTGAAGCCCATCCCCTCGCCGCCGATCAACCGGTCGGCCGGCACCCGGGCCTCGTCGAAGGCGATCTGCGCGACCGGGGAGGCGCGCAGCCCCATCGTTCGCTCGGCCGCCTGCGGGGTGATGCCGGCCGTGCCCGCGTCGGCGAGCAGACAGGAGATCCCCTTCGGACCGGGCCCGCCGGTGCGGCAGAAGACGTTGTAGAAGTCGGCGGTGTGGGCGTGGGTGATCCACGCCTTGGTGCCGGAGACCAGGTACGCGTCGCCGTCGCGATCCGCCCGGGTGGTCAGCGCCGCCGCGTCCGAGCCACCCTGCGGCTCGGAGAGGCAGTACGCGCCCAGCAACTCGCCGCCGAGCATGTCCGGCAGCAGCTTGCGCTGCTCGTCGCTGCCGAACGCCGCCACCGGGTAGCAGGACAGGGTGTGCACGCTGACCGCCTCGGCGACAGCGAGCCAGCGGCTGGCCAGGATCTCCAGGACCTGCAGGTACACCTCGTACGGCTGCGCCGCGCCGCCGTACTCCTCGGGGTAGGGCAGGCCGAGCAGGCCGGCGCGGCCCAGCGTGCGCAGCACCTCGCGGGGGAACTCGGCGCGTTCCTCGAAGGCCGCGGCCTTCGGCGCGAGCTCGCCGTCGGCGAGCTCGGTGGCGAGACCCAGCAGGTCGTGGGCCTCGTCGGTGGGCAGGATCCGGTCGACAGTCATAGCGCGATGAGCTCCGTGGGGGTGGTGTTGAGCCGTTGCACGCCGTCCGTTGTGCAGACGACGATGTCCTCGATGCGGGCGCCGTGCCGGCCCGCCAGGTAGATGCCTGGTTCGATGGAGAACGCCATGCCGGCGTCGAGGGGTCGGTCGTTGCCGGCCACCAGGTACGGCTCCTCGTGCCCGTCCAGACCGATGCCGTGACCGGTGCGGTGCAGGAACGCGGGACCGTAGCCGGCGGCGACGATCGGCGCGCGGGCCTCGGCGTCGGCCGCCGCGGCGGTGATCCCGGGCCGCACCGCCTCGACGGCGGCGCGTTGGGCGTCGCGCAGCACGGCGTAGTAGTCCAGGAAGTCGGCCGGCGCCGACCCGCCCGCCAGGTAGGTGCGGGTGCAGTCCGAGCGGTAGCCCGACGCCATCGTGCCGCCGATGTCGACCACCACCGGCTCGCCGACGCCGATCGGCCGGTCGGAGGTGCCGTGGTGCGGGCTGGCCCCGTTGGGTCCGGCCGCCACGATGACGAAGTCGACGGTGACGTGTCCGGCGGCCCGGATCGCCGCGGCGATGTCGGTGGCGACCTCGACCTCGGTGCGACCGGGGCGCAGCCACTCGCCCATCCGCAGGTGCACCTCGTCGATCGCCGCGCCGGCCTCGGCGAGCGCCGCGATCTCCGCCGGGGACTTGCGGATCCGCAACTCGCGCAGGACCTCCCCGGCGAGCCGTTGCGCGGCGTCGGGCAGCGCCGCGCGCAGGCCGAGGACCTGCTCGGCCCACATCCGGTCGGCGAGCCCGACCGCCGCGACCGGGCCGTCGAGGGCGGCGACGACCAAGGGGTACGGGTCGGTGCCGTCGACGTGGTCGACGATGCGTACGCCGGTGTTCGGGGCGGCCTCCGCCGCGGGACGTTCCAACCTCGGTACGACCAGCGTCGGCTCACCTTCGGCGGGCAGCACCAGGCAGGTCAGCCGCTCCCCCGCGTGGGCGTCGTACCCGGTCAGATACCGCAGGTCAGAGCCGGGTGTGAGCAGCAGTGCGTCCAGGCCGGCGGCGGCCGTCGCTCGCTGCGCGGCGATCAACCGATCCGGCGGATACAGCTCGTCGATTCCCACTCCGCCAGCTTAACGGTCGTTTGGGCAAACCCCCTATTGGCACCGGATGGCCGGAAATCCATCGGCGTTGATTGACTCGGACAGTTAACACTCTTTAAGATTTGGCTGCCTCGAGGCCCACCCGTCACTGCGTCCCCCGCACCGCCCGCCCGCGACAACCCTGCGCGGGCGGGTGTCGTCCCCCGCCCACGGGAAGGCCCCCGATGTCCTCACCACTGCGCCGCGCCCTCGCCGCCGGCCTGCTCGCGCTGGCTACCGCCGGCGCCACCCTCACCGTCGTTCCCACCGCCGCGCAGGCAGTGGTGCTGCCGAACAACTTCAAGAGCGTCGGCTACATGCCCTCCTGGGCCGGCAACATCAACACGATCCAGTACAACAAGCTCACCCACATCAACTACGCCTTTGTCCTGCCCAACAGCAACGGCACCCTGCAAGGGGTGGACGGGGCCCGGCTCTCCTCGCTGGTCTCGCAGGGGCACGCCAACAACGTCAAGGTCTCCATCGCCGTCGGCGGCTGGAACGACGGCAACGACTCCGCCTTCGAGGCGCTCGCCGCCAACGCCACCAGCCGCACGAACTTCGTCAACAACCTGATCAACTTCGTCAACCAGTACAACCTCGACGGCGTCGACATGGACTGGGAGTACCCCGACCCGGGCACCTCGGCCAACAACTACACGGCGCTCATGACGCAACTCGGCAGCGCCCTGCACAGCCGCGGCAAGCTGCTCACCGCCGCCGTGGTCAGCGAGGGCGGCAGCGTCCAGGGCGTCCAGACCGCCGTGTTCAACCAGGTCGACTGGCTCAACATCATGGCGTACGACGGCGGCAGCCCGCACGCCAACTACGACTGGTCGATCAACGCCATCAACGGATGGAAGGCCCGCGGCCTGCCGGCCAGCAAGGCCGTCCTCGGCATCCCGTTCTACAGCCGCCCCGTCTACTACAACTACTCGTACCTGGTCGGGCTCGACCCGGCGAACGCCAACCGGGACTGCGCCACCATCAACGGATCGCAGCAGTGCTGGAACGGCATCCCCACGGTCAAGCGCAAGACCCAGTGGGCCCTCGCGAACGCCGGCGGCGTGATGAACTGGGAGCTGTCGCAGGACACCAGCGGCTCGACCTCACTGCTCAGCGCCATGTACGACACCATCATGGGCGGCACCACCCCGCCGCCGACCGGACGCACCGGTCAGATCACCGGGATCGGCGGCAAGTGCGTCGACGTGGCCTCGGCCAGCACCGCCAACGGCGCCGCCATCCAGATCTGGACCTGCAACGGCACCAACGCGCAGACCTGGACCGTGGCCAGCGACAGCACACTGCGCGCCCTCGGCAAGTGCGCCGACATCACCAGCGGATCCACCGCCAACGGCGCGAAGGTCCAGCTCTGGGACTGCAACGGCAGCGGCGCCCAGGTCTGGCAGGCCCAGTCCAACGGGACGCTGCGCAACCCGCAGTCGAACAAGTGCCTCGACGTCACCGACAACACCTCCGCCGACGGCGCCCGGCTGCAGATCTGGGACTGCTTCGCCGGCGCCAACCAGCGCTGGACGCTCCCGGCCTGACGCCGCCCGCAGGTCCTCGGACCAGCCTGGCTCGTAGGGCCCCCGGTCGACGCGTCGGCGTCAGCCGGGGGCCCCGGCGTGCTCACCGACCAGGTCGAGCATCTCCTGTACCGAGCCGGCCGGGTCGGTGACCGGGAACTGCACGGCCCGCACCACCGCCGTCGGGTCGACCAGCAGGGTCAGCCGCTTGAACCGGGTCACCCCGCCCGCGCGGAACACCGGCAGCAGCAGCCCCGCTCCCAGCCGACCGTCCTGGTCGGACAGCAACGGAAACGGCAGTTCGGCGTACGCGGTGAAGTCGGCGAGCTGATCGGGCCGCTGGGTGCTGATCCCGTACACCCGGACACCGGCGGTCACGAAGTCCGGATGACGCTTCGCGTAGGTGGTCGACTCCAGTGTGCAACCCCGGGCGCCGGGAATCTCCGCCCAGCCGGGGGGATGGCCCTGCGTCCCCGGCGCGTACGCCCCGGGGAACAGGTAGAGGACCGTCCACCCGTCCGTCGCGGTCACCGCCACCGGGTGCCCGTCAGCGGCGGGCAGGACGACCTCGGGCAACCGTCGACCCACCAGGTCGCGCACCCGGCGCGCCTCGGCCGAGTCGGCGTCCGCCGTGGCGGTCACGTCACCGTCACCCATCAGGTACCTCGTTCCCCAGTCCTGCAACGCGATCAGCACCGGCAACAGCCCCTCACCCTTCCCGGTGAGCAGGTAGTCGTACCGCGGTGGGTGCAGCGAGTACGGCCGGCGCTCCAGCACACCGTGCTCGACCAGCGCGCCGAGGCGCTCGGTCAGCGCCCGACGGCTGACGCCCAACTCCCGTTGCAGCGCGTCGAAACGGGTCGTCCCGCCGGCGACGTCACGCACGATGAGGAACGTCCACCAGTCCCCCAGTACGCCGAGCGCCTGCGCGATGCCGCAGTCCGCATCGGCAAGATCTTCTCGCCGCACCCGCTACCTCCGTCGCTCCCACTCCGACTATAGTACGTTCCAGATTGGAACGCACTGGCTCGGCGAACGGGGGACGGCGACATGCACGTCGACGAACGGGCCGGGGGGTTCTGGCGCTGGTGGACCGCCGGCACGACCAGCAAGGTCGGGTCGGCGGTCGGCCGTCGGCGCGGTCGCACTGCCGCTGACCGCGCTCACCGTCCTGGCCGCCTCCGCGTACCAGCCCGCACTGTCGTTTTCCGGGCCGGCGCCTCCCCTGCGCCCTAGCCTGGGACCGGGCGCCCGTGCGGGCGACCTGACCGGGAGGACCGACGTGGCAGGGAACCAGACGAACCGGGCGGCGACCCGCCGTCGCCGCCAACTGTGGGCCGGAGTCCTCGCGCTCGTCGGCCTGGTCCTGCTCGTCATCGGCGTCACCGTCGCCGACGGCATCGCGGCCTGGGTCGAGGTGGTGGTCGCGATCCTGCTGCTGGTGACCAGCTACGTCGTGCAGCACCTGGCCCGGCGGGACACCGTCTACCAGCCCGACGAGCGACGCTGACACCACCAGCGGCCGGGCGTACCCCAGATCGTCGGACGGTTGTGCCAGGCTGTCCGGCGTGGCACACCGACCCCCGATCCTGCTGATCGACTCAGCCAGCCTCTACTTCCGGGCCTACTTCGGCATCCCGGAGTCCGCCGCCAGGGCCGAGGACGGCACCCCGGTCAACGCGGTGCGCGGCTTCCTCGACATGCTCGCCACCCTGATCCGGGTGCGGGGCGCCGACCGGATGATCTGCGCACTGGACTACGACTGGCGACCGGCGTGGCGGGTCGACCTGCTGCCGTCGTACAAGGCGCACCGGGTCGCCCCGCAGGGCGGCGAGATCGTTCCGGACACCCTCTCCCCGCAGGTGCCGATGATCCTGGAGGTGCTGACCGCGGTGGGCATCACCGCTGTCGGTGCGACCGGCTACGAGGCGGACGACGTGCTCGGCACCCTCTCGGTGACCCAGCCCGGCCCGATCGAGGTGGTCTCCGGCGACCGCGACCTGTTCCAACTCGTCGACGACGCCCGACCGGTCCGACTGCTCTACGTCGGGCGCGGCGTCGCCAAGCTCGACGACTGCGACGACGCCGCCGTGCGGGCCCGCTACGGCGTGCCCGCCGACCGGTACGCCGACTTCGCCGCACTGCGCGGCGACCCGAGTGACGGGTTGCCCGGGGTGGCCGGCGTCGGCGACAAGACCGCCGCCCGGCTGATCGAGCGGTACGGCAGCATCGCCGGCATCCTGGCCGCGCTCGACGACTCCGACTCGTCCTTCGCACCGGGCCTGCGCGCCAAGCTGGTCGCGGCCCGCGACTACCTGGGCGTCGCGCCGACGGTGGTCCGGGTCGCCCTGGACGTGCCCCTGCCGGAGCTGCCCACCGCGCTGCCGAGCGCGCCGGCCGACCCGGACCGGCTGCTCGAGCTCGCCCAACGATGGAACCTGGCCGGCTCGGCCCGCCGCCTGGTCGACGCCCTCGCCGCGCCGCGCGGCGGCGAAAAGCCGTCGACATCGCCGCAGGCGCGGTAACCGCCCGGCACGACCCGGTTGGGGGACGAGCGGGTGAACGCGGGTTCCCGCGCTCCCCCGCTCGTTACCGTCCGTCAAGGTGGGCCGGACAGGTCCATCGAGTCGAGCGGTTCCGCAGGAGTAACCCGTGCACCTCCCCGCGTCGGAGCCCGGATCGCCACAGGCCAGCGGTCCGCCGGTGCGCGACCCGGAGGGCCCGCGCCGGGTCACCCTCCTCGAACTCTTCTTCGACCTGGTGTACGTGGTCGCCCTGGCGCTCATCTCGCGGGGACTGGCCGAACGACTCGACTGGCACCGGGCCGCCGAGGCACTGATCATGCTGGCCGCCGTCTGGTGGACCTGGGCGATCACCACCCTGGTCACCGACCTGTACGACCCCGAACGCACCGAGATCAAGCTGCTGATCAGCGCCGTCATGTTCGGCGCGCTGCTGATGACCACGGCCATCCCGGAGGCGTTCAACAGTCGAGGGATCGTCTTCGCCGGCACGTACGTGGCGATCCACCTGGGGCGTGGCCTGTTCCTGATGCCGGCGGTACGCCGCGAACCGCAGACCCAGCGTCGGGCGGTCCGCATCTTCGTCTGGTTCGTGGTGTCGGCGATCCCGTGGCTCATCGGCGCATTCGTCAGCGGAGACGCCCGGATCGTGTGCTGGGCCATCGCGCTCGCCATCGACTACCTCGGCTTCCGACTCGCGTACCCGGTGCCCGGTCTCGGGGTGGTGCCCGAGAAGCAACGCAACGTCACCGCGGAGCATCTCTCCGAGCGCTACCAGCAGTTCTTCATCATCGCGCTCGGCGACGCCATCCTGACGATCGGCACCATGTTCAGCATGGAGCACACCGAGGCCGACAACATCGAGGCCTTCGCGGTGGCGTTCCTGACCACGCTGCTGCTCTGGCGGATCTACGTGCACAAGTCCGGCGAGCTGCTGCCGACCGCCATCAAGGCGGCCGAGTCGCCCAGCAAGTTCCTCTTCAGCGCGCCGTACACCCATCTGCTGATGATCGCCGGCGTGGTCGTCACGGCGGCCGGCTTCCACCTGGTGCTGCACGAGCCGACCGGGCGGACCCCGCCGTCCTGGCTGGCGGTGATCCTCGGCGGCCCGGCGCTGTTCCTGGCCGGCCGGGCCTCGTTCGAGTACGAGGTGTTCAGCCGGGTGTCGTGGTCCCGACCCGGTGGGGTGCTGGCGCTGCTGACCATCGCCCCCGCCCTGCTGTACGTGCCGCCGCTCTTCGCGTCCCTCGGCGGGCTGCTGGTGCTGGGCGGGGTGGCCTACGCGGACTTCCGGCGTAGCCACGGCAAGCCTCCGGAGGCCCCGTCACCGCCGCACTGAGCCGCCTGCCAGCTACACCAGCGCCCCGGCGTACCCCCGGACCTGCAGTCGTTCCCGGGCACCTCCGGCCAGGCGCACCTGGAGGCCGAGCGGCGCGGCGGCGCGGCGGACGTCGTCCACGTGCAGCGATCCGTGCCGGTCCACGGTGAGCACCGGCGGCTCTTCGAGGTCACCCTCCGGCGCGTGGAACGAGAGCAGGGTGACCGAGGTGGTGAGGTAGCCCGGGTACGCGGCGCGGGCGGCTGCCTCGTCCCGGTGGACCAGCACCACCAAATCGTCGAGGTGGGCGAAGTCGGCGGCGAGGTGGCCCGCCTTCCAGTGCGCCGGTTCCTCCGCCTCGCCGGTGAGATGCCGTGAGCGGTTCGCCGAGGTGATGTAGAGGTGATCCGTCGCGGTCTCGGCGAGCGCCCGCTCAAAGAAGGCGTTGGAGGGGCAGGTCAGCCCAGGTGCGATCACCTGGGTGGTCCGCATCCCCTGGTCGATCTGCGTGAGGTGGTCGGGAAGCCGGTCGGCGGCCGGCCCACGGAAGCCGAACGGCCCGGCCCCGTACAGGGCGTCCATCAGCGCCCGCACCCGACCGACCGGCAACCGCGGCGATATCCGCGTCCAGTCGAACATCCCGGGGATCCGGCCGATCGCCGTGGTGATGCTGCCGACCTGGTGGGCCGGTCGACCCTTGGCCAGGTTGACCAGGCGTACGGTGGCCGCGTCGGGGCGCGTCACGATGGCGTAGAAGTTGGCGAACGCCGCCGCGACGATCGCGCCGCCAGCAAGCGCGCGGGCCGCGACCGCGACGTCCTCGGGGCGGTCGATGTAGAGGGGCGGTGTCGGGGCGTCCATGAGTCCTCCTCGGCGGGGCCGTGAGGCAGTTCTACGTCCACTCACCCGGATGACGGCGAGGTCGGTCGGCGATCCGATAGCCGACAGGTGCCACCCGGTGCGGGCGGCGGATGCCCGGGCGGTACACAACGGCGGACGGCATCGGCCGGATGGGGGATCCGGCGGGGGGTCCTAGCACGCAACCGTTAGCCGCGCGACCTGATTGGGTACAACGGCTGCACCTCAGATCCACCACATACCTCAGGAGGCAGCGATGCGCGGCAGCTCGATTCTCGGAGTCATCGTCGTGATCTGGTTGGTGATCGGCGCCATCGCCGGTGGCCAGCGCGGTTACTACAGCGGCGACGACACCAACTGCGCCGAGGCCGGCACCATCCTGGTCACCATCGTGGCCGGGCCGTTGAACTACATCGGCGCCAACCCGAAGGTCGACTGCAAGCTGCCCGAGCCTTCCAAGTAGGCAACAGACGTAGACCGGCCCGTGCCCCCGCAGTGGGGGCGCGGGCCGGTGCAGTTTTCGGCGAGATCGCGCAACACCACTAGCCCGCCTCAATCTCCCGTAGCCGGGACCGCGCACGCATTCGCCCTGATCCGTCGGGAGGACATCGACCCGACGGCGCTCGCCCCCCTGCTCGCCGACTGGCTCGTCGCGATGATCCCGACGGTTCGGCAGACCGCCTACCAACTGCGCAGCGGGAACTACACCGACGGTGTCGTCTCCCCTCTCGCCATGCAGGTGGCGGGCACGCCGACCTTTCTGCGCACCGCCGAGCAGCAGGGCGTCAGCCCTGAACTGCTCCGCCCCTACTTCGACCTGATGCGTCGCCGCCTGGCGGAGGGAGGTGGTGAGGAGGACCTGACGGGCGTCATCGATCTGCTGGTGCGCTGATGGCGTGCGGTGGCTGGAGGCGGTGCTCGGTGCTCGCGGTCGCCCACCGCACACCGCCTAAGGCATCCTAGGAGGCTGGTTTGCGGCCCTGCGGCGTTTGTCCACGCCGGGGCCGGGAACGGCCGGTGCCTCAGTCAGCGAACGGGATCGGGAGTGTGGGCATGCAGATCGGCTACAAGCTGGCGACAGAGGGGTACGGCCCGCAGGAAATCATCCGCCAGGCCGTCCTTGCCGAACGGGCCGGCTTCGACTTCGTCGAGATGAGCGACCACTTCCACCCGTGGCTGGACGCGCAGGGGCACTCGTCGTTCACCTGGAGCGTGCTCGGCGCCATCGCGGCCAGGACCAGCACCCTGCGCCTGGCCACCGGGGTCACCTGCCCGACCGTTCGCTACCACCCGGCGATCATCGCGCAGGCCGCAGCGACCATGGCGCTGATCTCCGACGGCCGGTTCACCCTCGGAGTGGGCGCCGGCGAGCGGCTCAACGAGCACGTGGTCGGGCAGGGCTTCCCCAGCGTTCGAGGGCGACACGAGCGACTACGCGAGGCGCTGGAGATCATCCGGCTGCTCTGGCAGGGCGGCTACCAGTCGTACGAGGGCCGGCACCTGCAACTGGAGGACGCCCGCATCTTCGATCTGCCGGACACCCTGCCCGTGATCGCGGTGGCGGCGAGCGGTGAGGTGTCGGCGCGGCTCGCCGCCGAGTTGGGCGACGGCCTGTTCGCCACCGAGCCGGACGCGTCGATCGTCGAACACTACCGACGCGCCAAGGGTTCGGGCCCGCGCTACGCCGAGGTGCCACTGGCCTGGGCCACCGACGAGCAACAGGCGGTGCAGGCGGTGTTGCAGACGAGCCGATGGATGGTCACCGGTTGGAAGGTGATGAGCGAACTGCCGAACCCGGTCAACTTCGACGCGGCCAGCGCGTACGTCGAGGAGAAGCACATCCGGCAGCTCTTCGCCATCGGCCCGGACCCCGAGCCCCACGTCGCCAAGGTCCGGTCGTACGTCGAGGCCGGCTTCGACCACATCGTCCTACAGAACGCCGGCCCGGACCCGGACGGCTTCCTCGACTTCTTCGCCGGCGACCTCTCCGGCCGCCTGCGCGCGATGGGTTGACGCGCCGTGACCCTGCGCGCGAGGGGCTAACCCCGTGACGACGCCGAACCCTCCGTCTCGACACCTGATCGCGGCGGCGTCGGTGGCCACCGGGTTCAGCGGTCGGGGAGGCCGAGGCGTCACGTGACGGAGCACCGCCCGTCCGGACGATCCGTCCGGACGGGCGGTGCACTCGGGATGAACGCGCTCGGGATGGTGCGCGGGTCGACGCTCAGCGGAAGCAGTGTGCGATCGGCACCTGGCTGCCCTCGCAGTTGGTCGGTTCGTTCTCGACCACCACGCTCTCATCGTCGATCTTGACCTGGGCGTGCATGCCGAAGATGCCGCCGGGCTTCACCGTCGACGCGTTGTGGGTGACCTTGCTGGTGTAGATCGCCACCGAGCCCGCGTTGGCGTAGATGCCTCCGCCCTGGGACGCGGCGCCGACCGCCTCGTTACGGGTCACGTCACTGCCGCGGACCAGCAGGTTCGCCTTCTCGGCGTAGATGCCGGCTCCGAAGCCGTGGGTGGTGTTGCCGTCGATCACGCTGTCGTCGATCGGCGTCAGGCCCTTCACCGTCGAGACACCGCCCCCGTTGACTGTGGACGTGTTGCCGCGGATGGTCATCGTGCGCATCACCAGCACCGCGTCGGAGTTGGCGGCACCGCCGCCGACCTGCGCGGTGTTGTTCAGCAGCTCGGTGTCGGAGACCTTCGTCCGGGCCGAGAAGCTGGCCAGCCCGCCACCCTGGACGGCGCTGTTCTGGGTGAAGGAGACGCTCTCCACGTCGGCGGCACCACGGTAGTTGCCCAGCCCGCCGCCGTAGGCGTTGGCGCTGTTGCGGTGGAACTCCGAGCGCTTCAGCGTCAGTACGCCGCCGTTGAGCAGGCCCCCGCCCTTGCCCGCGGCGCCGGAGGCGCTGTTGCCGACGAACGTGGAGTCGGTGACCACCATGTTGCCGTCGTTGAAGATGCCGCCGCCGCCCCCCTCGGGCGACAGCGAGGTGCTCTGCGTGACGGTGACCCGTTCCACCACCGCGGTGGCGCCGTGCACCACGTGCACGCTGCCGCCCTCGATGGCCGATCGGCCGTTGTGCAGT
The DNA here is from genome assembly GCF_040649115.1 of Micromonospora sp. NPDC049049. Classification (NCBI taxonomy): domain Bacteria; kingdom Bacillati; phylum Actinomycetota; class Actinomycetes; order Micromonosporales; family Micromonosporaceae; genus Micromonospora; species Micromonospora sp. NPDC049049. Next base: position 140,899 of record NZ_JBEZEX010000006.1, read on the forward strand.
TCCACGTCGCGCAGGGTCAGCTCGCCGCCATCGCGGACGGTGAAGAAGCGGAACGCGGCGGCCTGGGCGGCCCGGGAGATGGTCGCGCCCGCGCCGTCGATCGTGATCGCCTGGTAGATCACCGGCAGGCCGGCGGTGTCGTCGGCCGGGTTGTGCGGCGGCGCGTCGGCGTCACCGGGGGTTTCCGCGGCGTCGGCGGCCTCCCGGGCGTCCCGGATCCCGCCGTCGTACTGGTCGGTCTCGTGGAACGCCTCGGTGAGGGTGTAGCGGCACTTGGGCGCGAGGCGGAGTTCGCCGCCGCCCTCGGCGTTGGCCGTGACCAGCGCCGCCACCAGCTTCGCGGCGTCGCACGGCACCGACACCACTCCTCGCTTGCCGGTGCCGGGGGTGGTGGGACGGGCCCGCTCGGCGTCCGGGTCGGGCCGGTCGCCGGTGCGGCGGTCGTCGTCGGCTGCCGGGGTCAGCCGAGCCAGACCGGGGAGGGCGACGGCGCGGTCGGCGGCGGCGGCCGCTCCGGCCGCTCCCACGACCAAGCTCCCCGCCAGCAAGCCGCTGGCTAAGAACCATCGGGACCGCCGTCTGGGTTGAGTCGCGCGGTCTCCCTCTCGGTACGTGGACATCAACGGTGCCTACCTTCCTGCGTACGTGACGTGACCGCGCGCCGATTCGGGCGCGGGGGGCTCGACGGGTTCGCCGGCTACCAAACGTCACGATAGGTCCGCAATACGGACAGGAAGGCGTGAACGTGAATAGTGCCCTCTTTCATCTTCAAAGCTGTCAGAGCGGCATCAGTGTCACCCGCCGACGTGGATGCCGGGTCGACGCAGCGGGTCCCGTTCGGTCCGGCGGATGATCTCTCGCACCACCGGCGGGGTGTCCCCCCGGCCCAGGATGAGGTAGCGCGCCAGGTGCGCGATCGGGCTGCCCTCCGACCACTCGAAGTGCGCGTGCGGCCGGACCCCGGTGGCGTCCCGCAGGGCCAGCAGGATCGCGGCGATCGCGTTCGGCGCGGCCGGGCTGTCGGCCCGCAGCACCCGGAAGCCGCCCACCTCGATGCCGTGCACGCGCAACACCTGACTGAACTCCGACGGATCGACCACATCGATCTCCAGGAACAACACGTCCGCGGCCCCGGGCACCGGATTCATCCCGCGCTGCGCCCGCTCCTTGAGCGTGTACTCCTTCACCGACCCCTTCTGCCGCTTGTTGGCGATCAGGTGCAGCTGCCCGTCGTGCGCCAGCGACTCGCTGATGAACCGACGGGCCGCCTCGTCGAACTCGATTCGCTCGGCGCGCAGCTCGGTGGTCCGGGTGACCCGGGAGACCAACGAGACCACGATGATGCCGAGGATGAACAGCGCGGAGATCGTGATGCCGTCCGGCTGTTCGATGACGTTCTCCAGCAGCGCGTACAGCAGCACCAGGGTCAGCACCGTGAAGCCGATCGCGGAACCCCGCCGGTGGTGACGGGCCGCGGAGATGGTCACCGCCACCGCCCCGGAGACCATCATCGCCAGGATCCCGGTGGCGTACGCCCCGGCCTGAGCGTTGACGTCGGCGCGGAAGGCGATCGTGATGGCGACGCTGACGACGGTGTAGACGATCACCACGGGGCGTACCGCCCGCGCCCACTCCGGGGCCATGCCATAGGACGGCAGGTAGCGGGGCACGATGTTGATCAGCCCGGCCATCGCCGAGGCGCCGGCGAACCAGAGGATGAGCACGCTGCTCACGTCGTAGACGGTGCCGAACACCTCCCCCAGGTAGGCGTGCGCCAGGAACGCCAGCGCCCGCCCGTTCGCGCCGCCGCCCGGCCGGAACTCCTCCTGCGGAATGAGCGCCGTGGTCACGAAGGTCGTCGAGATCAGGTACACCGACATGATCAACGCGGCGGTGGTGAGCAGCCGGCGCGTGTTGCGGATCCGCGCGGCGAGCCGGGCCTGCTTGTCCGGGCCGTCGGCCGCCACCAGGGGCATCATGCTGACCCCGGTCTCGAAACCGGACAACCCCAGCACCAGCAGCGGGAATGCCAACACGGCGGTGAGCAGCACCTGGCCCGGTCCGCCACCGGTCGCCGTCACCGCGGCCGTCCAGTTCGACACGATGCCCGGGTCCTCGACGATCCGACCCACCGCGACCACGACGATCACCGCGTTGAGCACCAGGAAGACCGCAACCAGCGGGATGGCCACCACCACCGCCTCGCGGAACCCGAGCAGGAACACCCCGCCGAGGATGAGCAGCAGCGCCACCGTCACCACGACCGGCACCACGGAACCGTGCAGGACGTCCGGCAGGTACGGGTTCTCCAGCAGGTGCACGGTGGCGTCGGCCGAGGAGAGGGTGATCGTGATGATCCAGGAGGTGGCCACGAAGCCGAGCAGCACGAGGACGAAGATCTTGCCCCGCCAGAACGGCAACAACCGCTCCAACATCGCCACCGAACCCTGACCGTGCGGGCTCTCGTGGGCCACCCGCCGGTACATCGGCAGCATGCCGGACAGGGTGAGCACGACGATCAACAAGGTCGCCAGCGGGGAGAGCGCCCCGGCCGCCACCGCCGCGATGCCCGGCAGGTACGACAGCGTGGAGAAGTAGTCCACGCCGGTCAGGCACATCACCTGCCACCAGGCGTGCCGACGGTTCTGCCCCTCGGTCGCCTCGGGGCCGGGCGGCTGCACCTGGTGCTGGAAGAGCCACCGGCGCAGCGGGCTGGCCGGCGGCGCCGAGCGGGCCGGTGTGGCCACGCGTTCGGGCACCACGACGCCCTGCCGGCCACCCCGATGTGGGCGGGCCGGATCGCGGGCTGCCCGCAGCGCCGGGTCCGGCCCGCTCGGCGCGTGTCGGCGCCCGCTCCAGCGCCGTGGTTTTGCCCGGTGCTCGTCACCCATCGCCAGTCCCACCCTCACAGGTCCTGATCTGACGGTAGGCGGTGCCCCGGCGTCCGATCGGCGGAACCGGGTACCTGTTCGGCCTGCTCAGGACAGGTCCGCGACGGCGAGCAGCCGGGCCAGCGCGGGTGGGTCGGCGACGGTGACAGTGGCCGCCGGGTGCCGGGGCCGTCCCCCGGGCACCAGCGCCGCCACCGGCACGCCGAAGCGCAGGCAGATCCCACCGGCCACGCTGCTGCCGAAGGTCGCGCCGCCGTCGGCCAGCGACAGGTGCGGGCCGATCGCCCGCCACCAGCGGTACGGTCCGCTCAGCTCGACGGCGGTGACGTTGCCCCGGTCGGTCCGCAGCCGCCACGGCCCGTACCGGATCATCAGGTCCCGTTCGGTGACGGCGACCCAGGCCGTCGCCGGGCGGACCCCGAGCAGCGCCAGCACCGGGCGGAACACCGGATCGAAGCGGAACGGAAACCGGGCCACGACGCCGGTCATCGGGCGCCGGGCCGAGCGGTGGGTTTCGACACCGGGCCACCCGGCCGCAGCGGGCCGGGACGCGCGGGCCGGGGGCGGGCGGCGGGCCGACGCCGGGCCAGGACGGTCATGGCGCGGGCGTACCCGATCCGAGCCCGCCGACACCCCCGGATCCGCTGGCCGTCGACGCGACTCCCGCCCGGCGTTCCCCCACCGCCGGCCGACCCCCCCGGGCCGGCCGACGGCGGCAGACGGTCGACACCCCCCGGGGCCGACCGGCTGTCCCCTGAGTGACCGACCCGACCTCGGGCGGCCACACGGGGTGGAACTGGTGGGACGCGCCTCCGCGCTCCGCCGCCCCCCACGGGGCGGAGCGCGGAGGCCCCCCGTCCCGGCTACTGCAGGAACGCCCCGAGGGGCGACAGCAGCAACCGGCCGAGCGCCGCGGCGTTGTCGTCCAGCCGTGTGCGCTCACACTCTCGGGCGTCCGGATCGTGCCGGCACCGCCAGATCTTCTGCGCGTTACGCCAGGCGACATCGCGGGTGTACTCGACCAGTTCCCCCTGGTACCAGTCGTCGATGTCGCCGTTGAGCATGTCGATGAGCAGCTGCCACCGCTCCAGGTAGCCCCGGCGCAGGCCGGGGATCTTGTCCGCGAAGATTTTGTTGATCTCGAGGTAGTCGTGGTGCTGGTCGCTGCCGTCGACCGGCTCCGACTCCAGGTGATCGAACGTGGTCACCAGGGCGAACGGCAGGTCGAAGTTGATGTGCGCGTTCACCCCGGCCGCCGCCGACGGCAGCGGCCGGGCATCCGGCCCCCGCATCCGCTCGAAGAGGCACGACCACGCCTTCGGGGTGCCGGGGCTGGAGTCGGTCCACAGCCGCATCGCGTCGAAGTACCGGGCGGCGAACTCGACGTCGAGCCGGGAGAGGAAGACCGGGTCGACGAAGCGGTCGTCGTACAGCCCGTCCAGCACGCTGCTGGTGATTGTCAGATAGAGCCTGTTGAAGTCGGCCAGCGGACAACTGGCTTCCAACGGTGGCAACCGGACCAGCATGTCCTGAAGCTTGGTCAGATGATCGACCACGGCCGGCACGTCCGCGGGATGATCGGCGAGCAGGTCGACGATGTCCCGGTGCACGGGCCCCCAGACCGGTTCGATCATTTCTCCTCCATTGTGGTCGGCGGCATCCCCCGTGCCGTCGTCGACGCGGCCCAGCCTCTCAGCCGACACCCGGCCACCGGATCAGTAGAACGACGTATCCCGGCGCGCACACGCGCCGGGATACGTACGCACTGTGGAGTCGGTCAGCCCCGTTGGTTGCGCAACTGGATCGCGCTGGCCTGCACGCGGGTACGGACCTGGAGCTTGTCGAAGATGTGCGACACGTGCACCCCGATGGTCCGCTCGCTGATGAACAGCCGCTGCCCGATCTCCCTGTTGGTCAATCCCTCGGCGACCAGGGCGAGCACTTCCCGCTCCCGGGCGGTGAGCGCCGCCAACTCGTCGTCGGACGCCTCGACCGGGACGCCGCGCGCACCGCTGATGCTGTCGCGCTCGTCCAGCGACACCCGGGCCCGCCCGGCCAACTCGCGGATCTCCGAGGTCAGTGGCACCGCGCCCAACCCCTGCGCCACCCGGTACGCCTCCCGCAGGAGCTTGCCGGCGGTGGCCACCCGGCTGCGCCGAGCCAGCAGCGCCTCGGCCTGGCGCAGGCGCGAGTACGCCGCCGGATAGGGATGATTGCGCCGATCCCACTCGGCCGCCGACGCGGCCCACAGCTCCGGATCGCTGCCGTCGAGGCGGCTGACCTCGGCGGCGCACAGCGCCAGGAAGCCCTGCACCACCGAACGCACCGGCCGGGCGGCACCGGCGCTCTTGCGGGCCACCCTCTCGGCCACGTCGCGCAGCCGGCGGACCGCCGTCGGGTCCACCTCCACGGTGCGGCTGGCGTGCGCCTCAGCCTCGGCGCGCAGGCCGTGCCAGACCAGCGCGGAGAGGATCATCACGTCGTCGGAACGGCTCTCGGTCAGGCCGCGCTGCACCGCCTGCCGCGCCACGTCGTGCCGGCCCTCCCACATGGCCAGCCCGGAGCGCAGGGTGAGCAGCGGAATGACGTGTCGCGCCCCGCCGCCGGCGAGCAGGGTCGCCACCGCGTCGAGGTCCCGGCCGGCGGCCTCGATGTCGCCGTAGCCCACCGACAGCCGGCACCGGGCCAACAGCAGCTCGACGGCGTCCGCACCGGACGGTCGGTGCCGCAGGGCCGCAGCCACCACCTTCTCCGCCTCGGCCCACTGGCCCACCCGGAACAGCCCGTTGATGGCGATGGCCAGCAGCCGGGTGCCCCAGGTGCGGCCCAGGCCCAGCTCGGTCACCCGTTCGGCGCCCCGCCGGGCCACCACCACGCCTTCTTCGAGGACGTTCAGCGGCCCGGTCAGCAACTCCGCCAGGTGCAGGTACGCGCAGGCCACGTCCTCGGGCTGACCGGCACGCTCGGCGGTGTCGAGGGCGTCGCGCATGACCGCCAGACCAGCGTCCGGGTCTTCCAGGCAGGCGTCGCTGAAGCCCAACGCCGAACTGGCCAGCACCACCTCGGTGGCCGAGCCCGCCACGTTCTCGGCCAACGCCAGCGCCTCGCGGGCCCGCTCACCGGCGTCGGCGTAGCGACCCAGGTGCAGCAGCAGCTCGGCCAGGCGGGCGGCGGCGCTGGCCCGGTCCCGAGGGGAGCAGTCCGCCGCCTTCAGCGCCCGCTGGTACTCCTCCTCGGCCAGCGCGGAGCGACCGGCGGCGGCCAGGTAGCGGGCGCGGCGGATGTGCAGCGCGCAGCTCGGCTCGCCACCCCGCAGCGCGGCCAGCTCCTCCAGCAGGGCCAACGCGCGGGCGTGCTCCCCACAGTGGTGGGCCGCCTCGGCGGCGTTCTCGAGCAACTCGACCCGGTCCACCGTCAGCGGGCCCGGCTCGGCGGCCAACTGCAACGCCGCCGACCAGTGCCGGTGCGCCTCGGCGTAACCGTGCAGCCGCTCGGCCTCCTGAGCGGCTGCCACCGCCGCCGGCAGGGCGCGCGCCGGCTCGCCGGCCAGCCGCCAGTGGTGCGCCAGCCGGGCCTGGTGCAACTCACCCGGCGCGGTGGTCAGCGCCTCGGCGTAGCGGCGGTGCAGCCCGGAGCGTTCAGCCGGCAGCAGCTCGTGCGCCAGCACCTCGGCCACGAGGCGGTGCCGCAGCCGGTAGCCCTCGTCGGCGCCGACCAGCAGCCGGTGCGCCACCGCGGCCCGGGCCGCGGCGATCAGCTCGTCCTCCGGCATCCGCAGCACCTCGGCCAGCAGCCAGTGCTGCACCGGTTCGACCCCGGCGGCCACCGCGTGCACCACGGCGTGCGCGTGCTGGGGCAGCGCGTCGACCCGGTCGAGGAAGATCTCCCGCAGCGTCTCGGACAGCCCGTCGCGGCCGTCGCGCAGATCCCGGGCCAGTTCCTCGATGACGAACGGGTTGCCGCCGCTGCGCTGCCACACCTGCTCGGCCGCGTCGGCGCTCAGCGTCCGGCCGACCACCGCGGCGGCGAGCGTCTCGGTGTCGGCCCGGCCCAGCGGTGCCAGGTCGAGCACCCGCACCGTGCGGAGCCGACGCAGCTCGGTGAGCACCCGGCGCAGCGGGTGAGCGCCCTGCAACGACTCGGCGCGCACCGCCGCCAGCACCGACAACTGAAGATCACCCAGGCCGGCGAGCAGGTAGAGCAGGAGCTGCCGGGTGCTGCGGTCGACCCACTGGAGGTCGTCGAGGATCAGCACCAGCGGGCGACCCTCGGCGATCAGGTGCAGGCCACGGGAGACCCGCTCCAGCAACGCGCCGGCACCGTCCGGGCTGGCGGTCTCGTCGGCGAACATCTGCAACAGCCCCCGCACCGCCGAGGAGGTACGGGCGGGTGAGGTGGACACCTCGGCGTCGAACCGGCGCAGCGCCTGCAACAGCGGGTGCAATGGAGAGGCGTCGCCGATGTCCAGGCAGCTGCCGGTGAGCACCACGGCGCCCCGCTCCCGCAGGCGGTCACCGATCTCGCCCAACAGCCGGGTCTTTCCCACACCGCTCTCGCCGGTCAGGAAGACCGCTGCGGTCTGCCCGTGCGCGGCCTCACCGAGCAACGCGGACCGAACCGTCTGCACCAGCTCGGCCCGGCCCACGAGCGGTGCGGTGTCCACATCGCTGGCCATGCCACGCAGCCTAATCACAGGGCCCCACACCGTTCTACGGCCGCCCACCGGTTCTGGTACTCCTCGCGTCGACTTTGCGACTAAAGGTTGCAGGTGGCCGACATACGTCGTTCGGCAGATCCCCCGTCGGCCCAGTAATGCCAATCTCCGGAGGTGATCAGGCAACAGCGGGGAGAGAGGCCGGTGCGACACCCATGACCACCAGCATCATCGTCGACACGCAGCGGACCGTCACCCCGCTCTGGCCGGTACCCCAGGAGAGGCGCGTCGTCACCGTCCTCTTCGCGGACATCGTCGGATCCACGGCCCTGGTGGACCGGCTCGACCCCGAGGACGTCCGAGCGTTGCAGCGGGCCTACTTCGACACCGTCGCCGGTGTGCTGCACCGCTGGCACGGGGTGGTGGAGAAGTACATCGGCGACGCCGTGATGGCGCTCTTCGGCGCCCGGCACTCCGACGGCTTCGACGCGTACCGGGCGGTTCGCGCCGGGCTCGAGATCCAGGCCGCGCTGGACCGACGGCCCATGGTCGACGGCATCAGGCTGCGCGTCCGGGTCGGCGTCGCCACCGGCGAGGTGGTGGTCGACCTGGGCGACGCCGTCACCGGCGGGCACGGTCTGGCCAGCGGGGCGGTGATCACCACAGCGGCCCGCCTGCAGGAGTACGCCGCGCCCGGCGCCGTCGCACTCTGCGCGGCCACCGCCCGCGCCACCGCCGGCCTGATCACCCAGCGTCAGCTGACGCCGACGCCCGTCGCCGGCCGGGTGTCGCCGGTGCCGGTCTGGCACGCCATCGGTCCGGTTCGCCCCGGCGCCGACCGGCACGACGGCCCGTTGATCGGTCGACGCCGCGAGCTGGCCACCATCCGCGACCAGTTGGGCTCGGCCATCCGAAACCGGACACCACGCTGGATCTCACTGGTCGGCCCCACCGGCAGTGGCCGCAGCCGGCTGCTGCACGAGCTGACCCGTGGGCTGACCACGGTGGACGGACTGCCGGTCCGCTGGTGCGTGGCGACCTGCCAGCCGTACCCCGACCAGGTGTTGGCGCCGGTCGCGCACCTGCTCCGCGGCCTCGCCGGGATTCGACACAGCGACGGCCCGGCGGCGGTCCACGACCGGCTCGTCGCCGCCCTGACCCCGCTCTTTCCGCCGACCCGGGTGGCCACTGCGGTTCCGGCGCTCCAGCGGATGCTGACCACCCCGGACGGCTCGGCCACCGCCCTCACCGGCGCGGCGATCTGCCGCGAGGTCCTGCTGCGGCTGGCCGCCCACCAGCCGCTGATCGTGGCCGTCGACGACCTGGACCGGGCCGCGCCCGCGGTGAGCCGCTTCCTGCACGCGTTGTACGACGCGGCGACGGAGCGTGAGCTGCCGCTGGCCCTGCTCACAGTGCACCAGCCGCAGTGGACCGACACCCGGCCCGGCCCGGCCCGCCAGATGACGATCGGACCCCTGGCCACTGTGCAGTCCGGACGGCTGCTGCGCCACCTGCTCACCCGGGCCGGACAGCCGGTGGCCCTGGTCGACCGGCTGCTGCCGCTGGTGGGCGGCCGCCCCGGGCACGCGGCGGCGTACGTCACGTCGCTGGTGGACGGTGCCGACCCGGCGGCGCTCCCGCTGCCCGAGGCCGTACGCCGGGCCGTCGGCGCGGAGCTGGACCACCTCGACGGTGAGCGGCGGGCGGTGCTGATGGCCGCCGGCACCCTCGGTGGTCTGATCTCCGGGGCGGCCGTGGACCGGGCACTCGGCTGGACACCCGGCCGGTCCGCGCCCGCGCTCCGCGAGCTGGTCACCGCAGGGCTGCTGCTCCCCCACCACGTCGACGGGTACGCGTTCGCCGCTCCCGCGCTGCGCCAGGTAGCCGTCGAACGGTTGCCCCGCGCCCTGCGGGCCGTCTTCCAACGCCGGACCGCCGCCGTGCCGCACCTCGACACGGTGCACCGGGACGCCGGCCCGCCCGACTCGCTCGCTGGTGCGCCCAACGGCTCGCCGGCGAGGAGCGCGCAGATCGTGCGCCTCGACACCGTTGGCGCTCGGACCGGCCGCCTCGACGACGTCTTCGCGTCGCTGGCCTCGGCAGGGGCGGGCGGTGCCACCGGCCCGACCCCGCTGAGGCGAGGCAGCCCCACCCCGACGATGGCCACCCGACCCGCCGCGTCGGGTCCCGCCACCAACCGTACGGCGGGCTCACGCCAGCTCCGAGCCGTCGCCTCGGCGGGCGACGTACCGCCGACGCCGGCCGCTGCGGCGTCCCGACCTCGGCGTCGCGCGAGCGGTGACCGATTCCGGGACGTCGGACGGCCCGCAACCCCGATCCGCCCCACGCCAGCGAGTTCGGCCACACAGTGGACATTCGCGGACGCCGGCACTCCGCCGGGCGTAGCACGGGCAGCACCCCGCCCACAGTTGATCCGCCCCCTGGACGACCTACCCGCCTCCGCCTAACCACCCCCACCCTCAGCCCCGCCCGAGCCCACGCCTCGCCCTGCCCGGCCCCGCCCTGCCCGCGCCCCGCCCCGCCCCGCCCCGCCCCGCCCCGCCCCGTCGATCATGGAGTTGTGGTGGGTGACAAATGCCCCGAAGACCAAGAAGTCCGGCACCACAACTCCATGATCGACGGTTGCGGCCGGCGATCTTGCACTTGCTGTCCCGGCATAAGCGGCATCCCACTGATATCGGCAACCGAAACTGCAAGATCGGCGCGGTGAGGGGCGGGGCGCGGGGGGGGTGGTTGGGTTACGGGGGCTGAGGCTCGTAGCGCTGCGGTGGGCAGCGCGAGCAGGCCGTCGGGGCCACGGTAGCGGGTGGTCAGCTCGTCGTAGGCGGCGCGAATGCGGCTGATCACCGCCGCCGGCTGGGTTTCCATCACCAGACCTGGCTTGCTGACGCCGTTGGCGGGGCCACTCCACCATGCCTCCGGGTCGGTGCGGTGCGGCCGGGCGCTCAGCCGGCAGCGAGGAAGGCCAGCACGCGCGGCCAGACCGCCGCGGTGGCGTCCGGGGAGTACTCGGCCAGGTCCGGGTCGGTGAACAGGTGACCCACGCCCGGATAGCTGAAGACCGTCAGATCGGCACCGGCGTCGGTCATTGCCTGCTGCCACTCGTCGACCTCGTCCGGCGCGTCGTACGGGTCGGGGTCGGCGAGGTGCAGCTGCACCGGCAACCCGGGTGCGACCGCGTCCGGGGCACCACCGGTGCCGTGCAGCAGGAGCAGACCGGCGGCGGCCGGGCGCTCGGCGAGCAGCGCCCCGGCCACCCCGGCGCCCATCGAGAAGCCGGCGAGCACCGTCTCCGGTGGCAGGTCACGCAGCGCGGCGCGGGCCCGGTCCAGCACCACCTCCTGGCCGATCTTGTCGAGCAGCGCGAAGCCCTCCTCGACGGTGTCGGTGGCCGGGACGCCGTACAGGTCGGGGGTGCTGACCTGGTGCCCGGCGGCGCGCAACCGGTCGGCGGCGGCGCGCACGGCGGGGCGCAGCCCGTACACGGAGTGGAACAGCACGACGTGTCGCATCCGGCCATCCTGCCGCAGTCGACAGTGCATCCGGGGTGGCCACGCGGGGTGGACGTCAGACCAGTGCCGCCAGCCGCGCGACCAAATCCGTCGGTGGCGGCATCGCGGCGATCTCGCTGCTGACCTGCGCGGCAGCGGTGCGCAGGCGCTCGTCGGTAAGCAGCTGGGTCAGTGCCCGCGCGGTGATGTCCCGGGGACGCAGCGCCAGGCCGGCACCCCGGCGGGCCACCAGCTCGGCGTTGTGCCGCCGGTCCCCGGCACCCGTGGTGGCCAGCTGGGGCCGGCCTGCGGCGAAGGCACCGAAGGCACTGCCCGCACCACCGTGGTGCACCAGGGCCGCGCTCGCCGGCAACGCCTCGTCGAGCGGAATCCAGCCGACCACCCGCACGTTGCCGGGCACCGAGCGGGCCGACCGCTTGTCGGGGCGGACCAGCACGATCTCGGCGTCCACCTCGGCGGCGGCGGCCACCACGGCGGGCATCGGCCCCCGGTCTCCGGGGCCGGTGAGGGTGCTGCGGGTGACCAGGATCCGGGGGCGCTCACCCGGCTCGCGCAGCCAGGCCGGCAGTTCCCCGCCGCCGACATAGGACGTGTAGCGCATCGGCCAGCCGCCCTGCGTGGCAACGCTGGGCGGCGCCACGGCGAGGGCGGCGGCCGGCGCGGGCAGTTCGGTGAGGCCGTGGCGGCGCAGCGCCGCGCCGAGTCGGGCGACGGTGGCGCCGACCAGGTCCCGGCCGTCGAAGAGGGCGTTCTCCTGGCGGACGGCCGGCACGTCGAGCCTCGCGGCGGCCACCGCGCCGGCGACCGCGAACGGCTCGTACAGCACCAGATCCGGCCGCCACCGGGTGGCCAGCGCGACCACCGGGTCGACGAGTTGGTCGTTGAGCGCGCCGAACAGCAGGCCGGCGCCCCGGGTGCCGGCGGTGCCGGCCAGCTCCGCCCGCGCGATCAGCGGATGACGGGGAAGGACCCGCAGCGCGATCCGGCCGAAGTCGAAGCCGGGCGCGATGTCGTGCACCGGCAGACCCGCCTCGGCGGCGGCCAGCGCTCCGCCGCCGGTGGCCACCAGCACATCGTGGCCGGCATCGCGGAGGGCGACCGCGAGCGGCACCAGGGGGAAGACGTGACCGACGAGCGGGGCGGAGACCACCAGCACGCGCATGGACCCGATCCTATGTCGACCACAGCCACACCAGGGGCCCCTTGCTGACCGTCGGCGTGACCGACGGGTAACCGACTCACCAGGCGTAGGACTGTGGGGCTTCTCCCGGCCCGGGCCAGATCTGGTCGAGTCGTTCCACCACCTCGTCGTCCAGCCGCACGGACAACGCGTCGAGGTCCAATCGCAGTTCGTCGATCGTCGTCGCGCCGACGATCGTGGTGGAGACGACCGGGTTGCGCAGCAGCCAGGCCACAGCCACGGCCGCCGGCTGTGCGCCCAACTCTCGGCACAGCCCCTCGTAGGCAGTGAGCTGGGCGCGGTGCGCCTCGACGCGTTGCCGGGTCGAGGGGTCGGTGGTGCGGCCCTGATCCAGGGCGTCGAGCGCGCCGGCGAGCAGGCCGGCGTGCAGAGGGCTGTACGGAATCAGTCCGACCCGAGGTGACGCAGGGCGGGGACGAGTTCCTGCTCGACGGCGCGTACGGCAAGGTTGTAGAGGCTCTGCTCGCTGGTCAGGCCGAGAAAGTGGCGTGCCGAGGCGGCGACCTGGGCGAGCGCCACGTCCCAGCCGGCGAAGTTGCTGCTGCCGACGTAGGTGATCTTGCCCTCGCGGACGAGCTGCTCCATCGCCTGCCAGATCTCCTCCCACGGCGTGGCCCGGTCCACGTGGTGCATCTGGTACAGGTCGATGTGGTCGGTCTCCAGCCGCCGCAGGCTGGCCTCGCACGCACGGCGGATGTGGTACGCGGACAACCGGCGGTCGTTCGGGCCGAGCCCCATCGGCTGGTACACCTTCGTCGCCAGGACGATGTCATCACGGTGCCCGCTACGCCGCAGCCACCGGCCAACGGTCTCCTCCGCGATGCCGTAGCCCTTCTGCATCCCCGGTGACTGTGGCCCGCCGTAGACGTCGGCAGTGTCGAACATGTTGATGCCAGCGTCGACGGCGGCGTCCATGACCGCGAAACTGGTCGCCTCGTCCACCGTGTACCCGAAGTTCATGGTGCCGAGGCCGATCCGGCTGACCAGCAGACCAGCAGACCTGAGCGGCCCAGGTGTCCGTACCTCATGGTGTCCACCAGCCGAGCGTAGGGCGAGGCCGGGCGATGAAGCCGGTGGGGATGGCCGGGGGCGAAAAGCTGATCGGCGGCCTACCCGCCCACAGCTTCCGACCCGCAACGTCGGGCAGCGGTCAGGCGGACGGCCGCTGGTCGACGATGCGGCGCATCTTGCCCATCGACCGTTCCACGGTGTCGGGGGCGAGGACGTCGACCGCGACGCTGACGCCGATGGTGTTCTTGACCAGTTGCACCAGCGTGTCGCCGGCCCGCTCGGCGGCGTCCACGTCGACGTCGGCCCGCCGCTCCACCCGCACCGTGAGGGTGTCCAGCCGGCCGTGCCGATCGAGGACGCACTGGAAGTGCGGCGAGAGCTGCGGGGTGCGCAGGATCAGCTCCTCGATCTGGGTGGGGAAGATGTTCACCCCACGCAGGATCATCATGTCGTCGGTGCGGCCGGTGATCTTCTCGATCCGGCGCATCGGGCGGGCGGTGCCGGGTAGCAGCCGGGTCAGGTCGCGGGTGCGGTAGCGCACCACCGGCATCGCCTCCTTGGTCAGGGAGGTCAACACCAGCTCACCCCGCTCGCCGTCGGGCAGCACCGCCCCGGTGACCGGGTCGATGATCTCCGGGTAGAAGTGGTCCTCCCAGAGGTGCAGGCCGTCCTTGGTCTCGACGCACTCGGTCGCCACGCCGGGGCCCATCACCTCGGAAAGCCCGTAGATGTCGACGGCGTGGATGTCCAACTGCTGCTCGATCTCGCGGCGCATGTCCTCGGTCCACGGTTCGGCGCCGAAGATGCCCACCCGCAGTGAGGTGGCCCGTGGGTCGATGCCCTGGCGGCGCATCTCGTCGACGATGGCCAGCAGGTAGCTGGGTGTGACCATGATGACCTCGGGCTCGAAGTCGCGGATCAGCATGACCTGACGCTCGGTCATGCCCCCGGAGACCGGGATGACGGTGCAGCCCAGTTCCTCGGCCCCGTAGTGCGCGCCCAGGCCGCCGGTGAAGAGCCCGTAGCCGTACGCGACGTGCACCCGGTCGCCGGGGCGGCCGCCGGAGGCGCGGATCGAGCGGGCCATCAGTCGCGCCCAGGTGCGCAGGTCGTCGCGGGTGTAGCCGACGACTGTCGGCCGGCCGGTGGTGCCGGAGGAGGCGTGCAGGCGGGCCACCCGCTCCCGGGGTACGGCGAACATGCCGAACGGGTAGTTCTCCCGCAGCTCCGCCTTGCCCGTGAACGGGAAGCGCGCCAGGTCGTCGAGATCCCGGCAGTCGTCGGGGTGCACCCCGGCCGCGTCGAACGCCCGCCGGTAGTGCGGCACGTTGTCGTACGCGTGCCGCAACGACCAGCGCAGTCGGTCGCGTTGCAGGGCCCGCAGCTCGTCGATGCCGGCGCGCTCGATCGGCTCCAGCTCCTCGGGACGAGGGGTGCGGTCCTGCATCGGCTGCCTCCTTGGCGCGGCGGTCCCGGTGGGGCTGCGCGTACCGTACGCCCGCTGCCGCGCGGGCCGGCGGGCGGTCAGCGGGTGGCTGGCAGCCGGTGCAGGGCGTCGACGAGTGGCGCCAACTCGGGGGTGGCCTCCGCCTGGGCGAGCGCGTCGGTGAGCACCCGGTCGTGGGTGGGTCGCGTCTGGGCGAGCAGCTCGGAGCCGGCCGGGGTCAGCTCGGTGTAGATGCCGCGCCGGTCGTCGGCGCAGAGGATGCGGGTGAGCAGCCCTCGTTGTTCGAGGCGGGTGACCAGCCGGGTGGTGGCGCTCCCGGACAGCGCGGCGGCGCGGGCGAGCTGGCTCATCCGCATGTGCCAGCCGTCCTGGCGGGAGAGCGCGTCGAGCACCGTGTATTCGACGACGGAGAGTTCGTGGTAGGCCTGCAGCGCCCGCTCCAGGGATGTCTCGATCAGCGCGTGCAGGGCGGCGAGGGTGCGCCAGCCCTGGGCGCGGATCTCGACCGCGTCGTCGGCGATGCCCATACCGGCCTCCTCGGTGTGCTCTGAACGAACCCCAGGCTAGCACGCTTGCGCCGATATAAAGCGCGTGCAAGTATTTCGTTGTTGGCGCGTGTAGTTGCACGCGCCGCCTATCTGCCTCCACTCGATGGGAAGACCATGTCCGTACCCCAGAAGTCCCTGCCGCCCGGCCTGATCGCGCTGGCCATCGGTGCCTTCGGCATCGGTCTCACCGAGTTCGTGATCATGGGGCTGTTGCCCGAGGTGGCCGCCGACTTCGCGGTCACCGAGCCGGTGGCCGGCTGGTTGATCTCCGGCTACGCGCTCAGCGTGGCCGTCGGCGGGGTCGCCCTCACCGCGGCGGTCACCCGCCTGCCGCGCAAACCCGTGCTGCTCGGCCTGATGGTGCTCTTCATCATCGGCAACCTGCTGTCCGCCGTCGCCGGCGACTACGCCGTGATGATGGCCGGCCGGATCGTCGCCGCGCTCTGCCACGGCGCGTTCTTCGGCATCGGCGCCGTGGTCGCCGCGGGCCTGGTCGCACCGGCCCGACGGGCGGGTGCCATCGCCATGATGTTCGCCGGTCTGACCATCGCCAACGTGCTCGGCGTGCCGTTCGGCACCTTCCTCGGGCAGCACTTCGGCTGGCGGTCGACGTTCTGGGCGATCACCGCCATCGGGGTGGTCGCCCTGATCGGGCTGGCCCTGCTGATCCCGGTGGGCGACACCACCAACGCCGACCGCCCGGCCGGTGGGCTGCGCGGCGAGCTGCGCGCCTTCACCCACCCGCAGGTCTGGCTCTCCCTGGTGATCACCGTCCTGGGCTTCGGCGGGATGTTCGGCGCGTTCACCTACATCGCCTACACGCTGACCGAGGTCAGCGGCTTCGCCTCCAGCACCGTGCCGTGGCTGCTCGTCCTCTTCGGCGTGGGGCTCTTCGCGGGCAACCTGCTCGGCGGCCGGGCGGCGGACAGGTCACTGTCGCGCACGCTGGTCACCGTCCTGGCGGTGCTCACCGTGGTGCTCGTCGGCTTCGCGCTGACCGCCACGAATCCGGTGCTGACCATCGTCGCGCTGGTGCTGATGGGCGGGTTCGGCTTCGCCACGGTGCCGCCGCTGCAAATGCGGATCATGCGGTACGCCCACCAGGCGCCGACCCTGGCGTCCGGGGCGAACATCGCCGCGTTCAACCTCGGCAACGCGTTGGGCGCGTGGATCGGCGGGGTGACCATCGCCGCCGGACTCGGCTACACCTCGCCGATCTGGGCCGGCGCCGCACTCACCCTCATCGGCCTGGGCGTACTCCTCGGCGCACTGCGGCTGGCCCGCCGCGACGAGCCGGTGGGAGCCGAGGCGGAGCTGGCGGGGACCGCCGCCTGACCCGCCTCGACGACAACGCCGGGCCGGGCGGATGCCCGGCCCGGCGTCGCTTCGATCATCGCCCTGCCATCTTCTCGCAATTGCAAAAGATGTGCAACAAGGTCTGGACAATGCGTCGGCGGCGTAACTAGCCTGATCGCCATGAGTCCTTACATCGCGGATCCCTGGGCCTGGCAGGAAAGCTGGGACCGCCAGCAGGAAGCGTTCATGCCGGACCGTGAGCACCGGTTCACCGCCATGCTCGACACCGTCGACGCGGTCCTCGACGGCCGACCGCCACGCGTGCTCGACCTGGCCGGCGGCACCGGCACCATCTCGCTGCGGACCCTCGCTCGCTTCCCCGCCGCCGAGACCACACTGGTCGACCTCGACCCGGCGCTGCTCGCCATCGCCGACGCCTCGCTGGCTGACCGGGCCACCATCGTCACGGCCGACCTCGGCACCCCCGAGTGGCGCTCCACGCTGCCGCACCAGGAGTACGACGCCGTGCTCACCGCCACCGCCCTGCACTGGCTGCCGGCAGACCGGCTCGGGCAGCTCTACGCCGAGCTGCGCGACGTGCTGCGGCCGGGCGGCGTCTTCGTCAACGCGGATCACATGCCCGACGACTCAGTGCCGGAGCTGACCAAGCGGCTGATGAACCGGGCTCGGGACCGGCGCAACGCCCGGTACGCCGCCGGGTCGGTGCTGTCCTGGTCGGACTGGTGGCAGCGGGCCGGCGCAGACCCGTCGCTCGCCCCGCTGGTCGCCCAGCGACACGCCATCTACCCGACCGGGCACAGCCCAGAATGGAACCCACCGGTCTCGTGGCACCTGGCCGCGCTCACCGCGGCCGGATTCAGCGAGGTGGGCACGGTCTGGCGAGGCGGTTCGGACGCCGCCGTCGCGGCGGTGCGCTGACCCGGCCGTCGCCGGCCGTGCGCTGACCCGGCCGCCGCCGGCCGTGCGCTGACGCCCTGTGGCGGCGGTACGCGGACGCCGCCGTCGCCGGCACTACGCTCAGGAGCCGTGCCAGAGCCGTTCGAGCCGCGTACCGACCCCGACGTCGACCTGCGCGTCCCCGCCGACCGCCGCGAGTTGACCGCGCGCCCCGCGACGATCCTCGCCGCCATCGCGGCCGGCGGGGCGCTCGGCGCGCTGGCCCGGGCCGGCCTGCAACACGCCGTTCCGCACCCACCGACCGGCTTCCCGTGGGCCACGTTCACCATCAACACGGCCGGGTGTCTGCTGATCGGCGTCCTGATGGCGGTGCTCGGGCACCTCGACGGTGGACCCCCGCTGGCTCGCCCGTTCCTCGGAGTCGGGGTGCTCGGCGGGTTCACCACCTTCTCCACCTACGCGGTCGACGTGCAGCAGGCGATCGTCGTCGGCGCACCGGGCACCGCGCTGGCGTATCTCGCCGCGACGGTGCTCGGTGCGCTCGTCGCGGTCGCCCTGGGCGACGCCGTCACCGCCGGGCTGCTGCGTCGGGTCACCCGATGACCGTCCTGCTCATCGCACTGGGCGCGGCGGTCGGCGCGCCGCTGCGTTACCTCACCGACCGGGCCGTGCAGTCCCGGCACGGCTCGGTGTTCCCCTGGGGCACGCTGCTCGTCAACGTGGCCGGGTCGCTGCTACTGGGCGTCCTGGTCGGATGGCCGGCCGGCCCGGCGGTGAGCGCGTTGCTCGGCACCGGGTTCTGCGGCGCGCTGACCACCTACTCCACCTTCAGCTACGAGACGCTGCGGCTGACCAGAGACGGTCATCGGCTCCTCGCGCTGGCCAACGTGCTTGGCAGCGTGGCCGCCGGGCTCACCGCGGCCACCACCGGCTACGCCCTGGCCCGCACCCTGACCGGCTGACCGCACACCGGCCGCGCCGCGCCCGATTCGATCTCCACCAACGCCTGGCCCAGGCGCGATCCACAACACACCGAGGGTATATACGCGGGGTATACCCTCGGTGTAGTCTGCTGGCATGAGCGTGCCACTGACCCTTCTCGGCCTCCTCGAACGCGAGCCCAGCCACGGTTACGACCTGAAGCGCGACTACGACGCCTTCTTCGGCCGGGGCAAGCCACTGCCGTTCGGCCAGGTCTACTCCACCCTCAGCCGACTGGCCCGCGACGGCAAGGTGGTGATCAGCGACGTCGCTCCCGGCTCCGGCCCCGACCGCAAGCGCTACATCATCACCGACGTCGGCGCGACCGAGGTCGAGCAGTGGCTGACCCAACCGGTCGACCCGGAACCGCACCTGCAGACGGTGCTCTTCGCCAAGGTCGTGCTCGCGCTGATGCTGGACCGGCCGGCCGCCGAATACCTCGACACCCAGCGCAGCGCGCACCTGCACCGGATGCGTGAGCTGACCGAGATCAAGCGCGCCGGCAGCCTGGTCGACGCGCTGCTCGCCGACCACGGCCTCTACCACCTGGAGGCGGACCTCCGATGGATCGAGATGACCGGCGCCCGCCTGGACGCCCTCCGGAAAGAGGTACGGCCGTGAGTGTCGTGATCGAAGCGCGCGACGTCGAGTTCTCCTTCGGTCAGACGCCGGCCCTACGTGGTGCCAGCGTCGCCGTGGAGGCGGGCGAGATCCTCGCCGTCATGGGCCCCAGCGGCTCGGGCAAGTCCACCCTGTTGCACTGCCTGGCCGGCATCCTGGTGCCCGACTCCGGCGAGATCCTCTTCGACGGCGCCCGGGTGCACGCCATGGCCGAGACCGAACGCAGCAGCCTGCGCCGGGACCGGTTCGGTTTCGTGTTCCAGTTCGGTCAACTCGTCCCCGAGCTGACCGCTGTGGAGAACGTCGCGCTGCCACTGCTGCTCAGCGGCGTACACCGTAAGCAGGCGCTGCCCAAGGCGACTGCCTGGTTCGCGCGCCTCGGTCTGGACGGCCTGGAGCACCGGCGCTCGGGCGAGCTCTCCGGCGGGCAGGCGCAACGCGTCGCCCTGGCCCGGGGCCTGGTCGCCGAGCCGCAGGTGCTCTTCGCCGACGAGCCGACCGGCGCGCTCGACTCGCTCACCGGCGAGCAGGTGATGGACCTGCTGGTCAGCGCGGCCCGTGAGCAGGGCACCACCGTCATCCTGGTCACCCACGAGGCCAGGATCGCCGCGTACGCCGACCGCGAGGTCATGGTCCGCGACGGACGCGTCAACGCGCCGGCCCGGATCGCCTCGTGATCCGCTTCGGGCTCCGCCTCGCCGTGGCCGGCGGACGTGAAGCGCTCACCCGCCTGGTCGTCATCGCCGCCGCCGTCGCGATCGGCAGCGGGCTGCTGCTGACCACCCTCGCCGGGGTCAACGCGGTCAACTCCCAGCTCACCCGGTACGCGTCGATGTATCCCAGCGCCTCGGCCGGCGACGCCGACCCGCTGTGGTGGTCGAACCGGCAGGACTACTTCCACGGCAAGCAGATCATCCGCATCGACGTCGCCGCGACCGGCTCGACCGCGCCCACCCCGGTCGGTATCCCGACCACCCCGGGCCCCGGCGAGTACTACGCCTCGCCAGCGTTCCGCGAACTGCTGGCCGCCCACCCGGCCGACCAGTTGGGCGACCGCTACCCGGGGCGTGACCTCGGCACCGTCGGACCGGCCGCGCTGACCTCGCCGGACACCCTGCTCGTCATCGCCGGCGGCACCCCCGACCAGGTCGCCCAACTGCCCAACGCGCAGAAGGTCACCAGCATCGGCGAGACCCCCGCCCTTCCCGAAACCACCGTGAACCTCATCCTCGGTGTGGTCGCCGGCGGGTTGCTGTTCCCGGTGCTGATCTTCATCGGCACCGCCACCCGGCTCAGCGCCGCCCGCCGGGAGCAGCGGTTCGCCGCGATGCGCCTGGTCGGCGCGACACCCCGGCAGATCTCGCTGGTCGCCGCCGTGGAGGCGGGCCTCGCCGCCGTCGTCGGCACCGCCGTCGGCTTCGGCCTGTTCTACGCCTTCCGCGACCCGCTCGCGAGCATCCCGTTCACCGGTATGCCGTTCTTCCCCGGCGACATGTCCCTCACGGGGGGGGACATTTTGCTGGTGGCGCTCGGCGTCCCGGCCGGCGCGGCGCTGGCGGCCCAGATCTCGCTGCGCCGGGTACGGATCTCGCCGCTGGGCGTCACCCGACGGGTCACCCCCCGTCCACCGCGCGCGTACCGGCTGATCCCGATGGTGCTCGGCGTCGCCGTGCTGGTTTTTGCCATCGGCTTCCGGCCCGAGACGTCCGACGGCCAGGCGGCGGTGTTCCTGCCCGGCCTGTTGCTCATCATGGCCGGCCTGGTGTTCGCCGGTCCCTGGTTGACGATGGTCGGCGCCCGGGTCATGGCCCGGTACGCCAACCGCCCGGCCTCGCTCATCGCCGCGCGACGCCTCGCCGACAACCCGAAGGCCGGCTTCCGGGCGATCAGCGGCATCATGCTCGCGCTCTTCGTCACGAGCGTGTCCGTCGGCGTGATCACCACGATCGTCGCCAACCGCGGCCCGGCGCCCACCGGCTCGACCGACGCGGGCACGGTGACCACCGTCTTCGACGAGGGGACAGCGTCGGTGCCCGACACGCTCTTCGCCGAGCTGCGGGCGATCACCGGGGTGCGCTCCGCGACCGCCATCCGCGAGAACCCGGTGGTGACCGACTCAGGCGAGGTCGGGGTGATCGCGTGCACCGACCTCCCGAGCGAATACGGTCGGTGCGCCGACGGCGCGGGCGTCATCGAGGTGCCGTTGGGCCTCAGCCGCTGGCGGGAGTCGGCGTCGTCCGCGACGGTCTGGCCGGCCGCGTCGCTCACCCTCGACGAACTCCAACGGCTACCGGTCGGGGCGATGGTCGTCGGCACGGACGGTTCCGCCGCCGCCGTCGAGCGCACCCGTACCGTGCTGGAGGTCGCCTTCCCGACCTTCTGGGTGGGGCCGAACGTGCCCGGTGACTTCGAGTCGGACTTCGCGAACACGCTGCGCGGCTGGGAGCAACTGGCCAACGTCATCATCATCGCCAGCCTCGCGCTCGGCGGGTGCAGCCTGGCGGTCAGCGTCATCGGTGGTCTCACCGAGCGCAGACGCCCGTTCAGCCTGCTGCGCCTCAGCGGGGCTCCGGTGCGGATACTGCGTCGGGTGGTGGCGTTGGAGAGCGCCGTGCCGATGCTCGCCGTCGCCGCCGTCGCCATCGGCATGGGCCTCCTCGCCGCCCACCTGTTCCTCCGGGCGCAGATGGGCTACACCCTCGTCGCGCCTCGGCCGGGGTTCTACGTGATCGTCGTCGTCGGGTTGGCGGCCTGTCTCGGCGTCATCGCGTCCACCCTGCCGCTGCTGGAACGGATCACCGGCCCGGAGACCGCCCGCAGCGAGTAGTGGTCACCCCGTCGGCCCGGTGGTGGTGAGAGCTACCACCGGGCCGAGGACGAAGACGGCGGGTGGGCCGACGCCCTCCCGGGCGGCGACAGCGCCGATCTCGTCCAACCGGGCGGGCACCGATCGTTGGTCGGGCAGCCCGGCGTCCTGCACGGCCAGCACCGGGCTCTCCGGGGCACGACCGTGCTCGATCAGCACGGTCGCGATCTTGGCGATGGTGTCGACGGCCATCAGCAGCACGACGGTGCCCCGGGCCCGGGCCAGCGCCGCCCAGTCGACGAGCGAGTCGGGGTGCCCGGGTGGCAGGTGCCCGGACACGACCGTGACGTCGTGCGCCACGCCCCGGTGCGTCACCGGCACGCCGGCGAGGGCCGGTGCGGCGAGCGCGCTGCTCACCCCGGGCACCACAGTCACCGGCACGCCGGCGGCCACGCAGGCCTGCACCTCCTCGTGGCCGCGCCCGAAGACGTACGGGTCACCGCCCTTGAGCCGGACCACCCGGCGGCCGGCGCGGGCGTGCGACACCAGTGCTTCGTTGATCGCCTCCTGGGCCATCGACGGGCCACGGGGCACCTTCGCGGCGTCGACGACCAGCACGTCGGGGCGCAGCCCGGCGAGCAGCCCTTGCGGCGCGAGCCGGTCGACCACGACGACGTCAGCGGCGTCGAGCAGCGCCTTCGCCCGTACCGTGATCAGGTCGTCGGGCCCCGGCCCGCCGCCGACCACGGCGACCGAGCCGTGGTCGTGGTGTGCGTGGTCGTGGTGGTCGTGCCCGTGATGGTGATGGTGGTGGCCGACCGGGTCGTCGGGGTGGTCGTGCGGGCGTTGCGGGCGGCCCACCTTGTCGGCGAAGCCGGGCATCAACACCCGGTACGCGCAGGTGTCGCAGTTCATCCTGATGTCCCCGCCCAGCGCCTCGGCGTACCGCTCCAGGACGAGGTCGGCGAGGGCGTCACAGTCGCCGATCACCTCGGCGACGCGGACGTCCAGGTCGGGGTGGGCGGCGGCGAACTCCGCCGACTGGGCGAGGATCCGGTCCGGCAGCACCCCGGCGAACAGGAAGTACGGCGCCACCACGATCCGCCGCGCGCCGAGGCGGCGCAGGCGCTCCAGCACGGCCGGCACCGACGGCTGCGCCAGGGAGATGAACCCCGGCTCCACGCCCGCGTAGCCGCGTCCCTCCCAGAGCAGCCGGGCGACCTTGGCGACCTCGGCGTTGGCGTCCGGGTCGGTGGACCCCCGCCCGATCAACGCCACCCACGTGTCGGCCCGGTCGGCACCAGCCGGCCCCGTGCCGGCCAGGTCGGCACCGGACAGCACCGTATCGGGCCGGTCGGCGCCGGACAGGGCGGCGTCGATGCGCTGTTCGAGGGCTTCGTGCAGCAGCGGGTGAGGGCCGAGCGGGCGGCCGTAGCGGTAGCTCAGCCCGGGGTGGCGCTGCTGCTCCCGAGCCATCGCGGCGGGGATGTCGCCCTTGCCGTGACCGGCGCCGGTGAGCACCAGCGGCAGCGCCACCAGCGCCCGGTGCTCCCGGGCGACGAGAGCGCCGACCGCGTCGGTCAGCGGGGGACGGGACAGCTCGATGAAGCCGCCCTCGACGTCGCCGATGTCACCGCGAGCGCGGACCCGCTCGACGAGAGCGGCGAACTGTTCGACCCCGGCCGCGCTGCGCGTACCGTGCCCGACGATGACCAACCCGGTCATGACTTCTCCTCGACGTAGAGCAGGGCGTTGAGGGCGGCGGCGGCGACCGCCGAGCCACCCTTCTCCCCCACGTTGGACACGGCGGGCAGGCCGCTGGCCCGCAGCGCCGCCTTCGATTCGGCGGCACCCACGAAGCCGACCGGCAGGCCCACCACAAGCGCCGGTGCGGCGTCCACTGTGAGCAGTTCGACAAGCGCCGTGGGCGCGCAGCCGACCACCCAGACCGCCCCGGGCCCGACCCGCTCCAGGGCGATCCGAACGGCCGCCGCCGAGCGGGTGATCCCGGCCGAGCGGCCCAGCGCGGTGGCGGCCGGCTCGGCGACCGGGCAGACCAGTTCCAGGCCGGCCTGAGTGATGCCGGCGGCGACCATCGCCACGTCGGTGACCACGGGCGCCCCGGCGCGCAGCGCCGTCAGCCCCGCTTCCAGGGCGGCCTCGTCGCAGACCAGTTCGTCGACGTAGGCGAGGTCGGCGCTCGCGTGCACCACCCGCTCGGTCACCGCGCGGGTCAGCGGCGGCAGGTGCGACAGGTCGACGCGCTCGCGCAGGATGCGGTACGACTCGGCCTCGATGGGGTGCACGACCCGGCTCATCGGGCTCCTTCACAGGGGTCGGGCTCGACGACGCGGATCGCGTCAGGGTCAGCGACGACGCGGATCGCGTCGACGGGGCAGATCTCCAGGCACTCCAGGCAGCCGGTACACCGGTCGTCGCGGACCGTGAGGCCACCGGCGACCGGTCGGATCGCGTGGGTGGGGCAGGTGAGCAGGCACGCGCCGCAGCCCTGGCAGGCGTCGATCGTCACGAACGCCACCGGTACCCCCGGGGTGTGACCATCCGGCCGGCGACCAGCCGCGTGTCGCTGCTGCCCACGACCACGACGCTGTACATGTCGACGATCGCCGGGTCGAGTGTGGCCACTGTGGCGAGGTGCACCTGTTCGCCGGGGCGGCTGGCGTTGCGCACCACACCCACCGGGGTGTCCGGTGACCGGTGCGCGGCGAGGATGCCGAGCGCCTTGCCGAGCTGCCAGTCGCGGGCCCGGCTGCGCGGGTTGTAGAAGAGCGTCACGAAGTCGCCCTCGGCGGCGGCGGTGACCCGCCGCTCGATGACGTCCCACGGGGTGTGCAGATCGGACAGGCTCACGTAGGCGTGGTCGTGGCCCAGCGGCGCGCCGAGCAGCGCCCCGGCGGCGAGGGCGGCGGTGACCCCGGGGACGCCCACCACCTCGATCCGCTCGTCGGCGTACTCCAGGGCGGGGCTGGCCATCGCGTACACCCCGGCGTCGCCGGAGCCGATCAGCGCGACCGCCCGGCCGGCGGCGGCCTCGGTGACGGCGGCGCGCGCCCGCGCCTCCTCCGCGCCCAGCCCACTGGAGAGCACCCGGGTGCCGGGGCGGAGCACGTCGCGGACCTGCTCCAGGTACTGGTCGAGGCCGACCACCACGGCGGCGCGACGGAGCTCGGCGACCGCGCGGGGCGTGCGCAGGTCGGCGGCGCCCGGCCCGAGGCCGACCACGGCCAGCCGGCCGCGTGGCGCGTGCCGGGCCACCGCGACGGTGGCCATCGCCGTCGCGGTCTTCCCCACCAGCAGCGTCGCGTCGTCGGCCCGGCCGTCCGGGCCGAGCAGGGCCGCGGCCTCCGCCACGCTCGGCGTGCCGACCGCGGCCCGGACCACCTCGCTGGGGTGCGGCACGTCGACCGCCGCCAGCCGCGTCGCCGGCCAGGTCACCAGGGGTACGCCGAGCGCGTCGACGGTGCTGCGGATGCCCGCCTCGTCGGCCTTGATGTCGGCGGTGGCCAGGCAGCGCAGGCTCGTCGGGTCGAGGCCGGCCTCGGCCAGCACCCGGTGCAGCAGCTCCGCCACCTCGGCGGCGGGTACGCCCCGACTCGCGCCCACGCCGGCGACCAGCGACGGCGGCCGCAGCACGGCGGTTCGCTCGTCGAGCGACACGACCCGGTCGGTGACCAGCAGCCGGTACCCGTCGTCCGTCGGGTCCTCGTCAGCCGCGCGCACGTTCGGGGGCAGGGCGGGTAGCGGCCAGTCGGCGTCGGCGATCAGCCGGACCGGCTCGCCGTCCAGGATGGCCCGGGACACCGCGGCGACAGCGCCCTGCACGGGCCAGCCGAGGGTGTCCAGCCCCGGCAGGTCGACCGCGTCGGTGGCGGTGGTGATCACCGGTCGGGCGTCCAGCAGGGCGGCGACCTGCTCGGCGAGGGCGTTGGCCCCGCCGGCGTGCCCACCGAGCAGCGCCACCGCGTGCCGGGCGGCCTCGTCGACGACCACCATCGCCGGGTCGGTGCGCTTGTCGTCGAGCAGCGGCGCGACGATCCGTACCACCGCCCCGGTGGCCAGGAACGCGATGACCGCGTCACATCCGGCCCAGGCGGTCCGCAGCGCGTCGGCGACTGTCTCCCCCTCGACCAGCCGGGCGTGCGGCCAGGCGGCGGTCACTGTGTCGGCGTGCCGGCGGCCGGCTGCGGTGGCCGCCACCAGGCCGATCCGGGCGGGCGGGTTCTGTTCGGTCACTGGCGCTCCCCGGTGAGGACGACCACCGGGTTGGTGGCCGCGAGGCGGATCGACCCGCCGGGCAGGTCGGCGAGGCGGGCGGCGGAGAGCTGGCTGCCCTCGACCGTGTAGCCGGCGGCGCGCAGCAGACCCACGGACGGTGCGACCCGGTCCAGTGCGGCCAGGGTGAGCACCACCCGTTCGGGTTGGCGGGCCACCACGGCGGTGAGGACGTCGACACCGCCACCGCCGACGAAGACCGCGTCGGGCTCGGGGAGGCCGGCCAGCGCCGCCGGCGCACGTCCGCTGATCAGTCGGACGTGCACGGCGTGCGCCGCGGCGTTGGCCCGGATGGTGGCACCGGCGTCGGCGTCCTGTTCGACGGCGAGCACTGCCGCGCCGAGCAACGCGCACTCGATGCCGACCGAGCCGCTGCCCGCCCCGATGTCCCAGATCAGCCGGCCCAGTCGGGGGCGCAGCCGGGCGACGACGAGGGCGCGCACCTCCGACTTCGTGATCATGGAGTCGCGGTGGGCGTACCGGTCCTCGGGCAGCGCCCAACCACCGGCCGGCGCGGCGGCGGGCTGGTTGTCGGCGCGCATGCCGGCCGTACCCCAGTAGGGCGGGGCGTCCGCGGACCAGGCGGGCGCGGCGTGGGTTGACGTGGACCCGGCGGGCGCGGCGTCGGCGGGCGCGGACCTGGCCGGCGCGGCGTCGGCGAGGCTGAGCAGGACGTGCGGGTC
The DNA here is from genome assembly GCF_040649115.1 of Micromonospora sp. NPDC049049. Classification (NCBI taxonomy): domain Bacteria; kingdom Bacillati; phylum Actinomycetota; class Actinomycetes; order Micromonosporales; family Micromonosporaceae; genus Micromonospora; species Micromonospora sp. NPDC049049. The sequence continues at coordinate 167,782 of NZ_JBEZEX010000006.1, forward strand.
GGCCCAGGTCTCGGCGGCTGCCTGCTCGGGGGTCACCGCGCGGATCCGTTCGGCGGCGGTGCCCAGGTGCTCGGCGACCAACAGGCGGCGGGACCAGCCGACCAGGCCGGCGCCCAGCTCGGCCGCGCCGGCGCCGGGCGCGGTGAGCACCGCGACCAGTGGCAGCGCCCGGCAGGCGTTCAACGCCGGGCGCGGATCGCGGCCGTGCGCGGTGACCACGGCGGCGCCGTCCCAGGGCAGCCCGGCGCGGGCGAACGCGGCGGCCACACTGGACACCGCCGGCACCACCCGCAGCGGCAGCCCGGCCGCGCGCAGCCGCCGGACGATGCCGAACAGGCCGGGATCGCCGCTGGCCAGCACCACGGCCGGCACCCCGGCGTCGACGGCCTCGGCGAGGCGGCGCAGGGCGGGGGCGAGCGGCCCGAGGGCGATGGTGTCCGCGCCGGCCGGTACGGGCACCGCGGCCAGGTGCCGGGCAGCCCCGACCACCAGGCCTGCGGTGGCCAGCACCGGTGCGAGCGCGGGGTGCGGGGGTGCGCCCGCCGCGTCCAGGCCGACCACTGACACGGCGGTCACCGGGGCCGGTGGGGTCGCCGAGGCCGTCCGCGTCATCGGGGCCACCGGCCGGACGAGGCGACGACGTGCGCGCCGGCGAAGTCGACCATCGCCACGTCCACTGTCACCGTGGGCCCGGCGAAGCGCCGCAACACCGCCTGAACCCGCTGGCAGAGCAGGTCGCCGGCCGGGGCGAGCAGCCCGGCGGCCTCCCACAGCTCGTACGCGTGTCGCCCGGTGTTCGCCTCGGTCACGGCGGCGACGAGCGACGAATCGCCGCCGGCCTCGGCGGTCACCGCGCCGAGCAGGGAGAGGTCCACCTTGGAGCGGGTGTAGTGGGTCATCAGGATGCCGGCCGCCAGTTTGGCGAGCTTGCCGGCCATGCCGACGAAGACCACACCGGTCATGGCGTCACCCACCGCGGCGGTCACCGCGGCCCCGGTGAAGTCGCCGACCTCGACGAAGCAGACCTCGGGCAGGTCGGGCAGGAGCGTACGGGCGGCCCGCTCGGTACGCCCACCGGTGCAGAGCACCACTGTCGGCTCGCCCTGGGCGGCCATCACGTGCACGGCCTGCACGACGCTGGCCCGCCACGACGCGGTGGAGAAGGGGCGGACGATCCCGGTGGTGCCGAGGATCGAGATGCCACCGAGGATGCCGAGGCGACGGTTGGTGGTCTTGCGGGCCATGATCTCGCCCCGGGGCACGCTGATCACCACCCGGACTCCGACCTCGCTGAGGTCGACCACCTCGGCCACGGCGTCGCCGATCATCCGGCGGGGGGTGTCGTTGATCGCCGGGCCGCCGACCGCGAGCCCGAGGCCGGGTTTGGTGACCGTGCCGACACCGGCACCGCCGGCCAGCCGCAGGCCGGGCACGTCGGTCCAGTTCACCGTGGCGGTCAGCTCGGCGCCGTGGGTGACGTCCGGGTCGTCCCCGGCGTCCTTGACCACCACCGCCTCGGCCCGGACCGGTGGGGTGCCGGTCACCTCGCAGCGCTCGACCGGGAACCGCACCCGCTGACCGGCGGGCAGCCCGATCTCCACCTCCTGCTGGGTGCTGCCGGTGACCAGCGCGGTGACAGCGGCCTTCGCCGCCGCCGTCGCGCACGCGCCGGTGGTCCAGCCGGTGCGCAGCGCTGTTGGCCGGACCTTCGCGGTACGCGGCAGGTCCGGCTCGCGCAACGGCGGCTCGGCGTACGTCATGGGGTTTCTGTTTCTCCGGCGCGGGCGCGGCGCAGCTCGGCGCGGGCGGCCGGCTCGGCCCGGCGGAAGGTGTGGAAGTGCCCGGGGTGGTAGAGGTGTGAGCGGGTGCCCTCGGCGGCGAGGGCCGGGCCGACCAGGAAGAGGGTGTGCTTCCACAGCTTGTGCTGCTTGACCGTCGCCTCCAGGGTGCCGACGGTGCAGCGCACCACCAGTTCGTCGGGCCAGGTCGCCTGGTACGCCACCACGGCCGGGGTGTCGTCGGGGTAGCCGCCGGCCAGCAGCTCGGCCTGCACCTGCCCGGAGCGGGCAGCGGAGAGGAACAGCGCCATCGTGGTGCCGTGCCGGGCGAAGTCCCGGACCCGCTCGCCGGGCGGCATCGGGGTCTTGCCGCCTTCGAGGCGGGTGAGGATGACCGACTGGGCCACCTCGGGCACTGTCAGCTCCCGTCCGATGATCGCCGCGACGGCGGTGAACGACGACACCCCGGGCACGATCTCGACGGCCAGGTCGAGCGCCCGGCACAGGTCCAGTTGCTCCTGCACCGCGCCCCACAGCGCCGGGTCTCCGGAGTGGATCCGGGCCACTGTCAGCCCCTGCTCGGCGGCCCGCTGGTAGAGCGGCAGCACACCCTCGATGGGCAGCTGCGACGAGTCGACGATCTCCGCGTCGGGGCGGGCGTGGTCGAGCACGTCGGCGTGCACCAGGCTGGCCGCCCAGATCACGATGTCCGCCTCGGAGATCACCCGGGCGGCCCGCAGGGTCAGCAGGTCCGCCGCCCCCGGGCCGGCTCCGACGAACCACACGGTGCCGTCGCTGGTCACAGCTTTCCTCCTCGGTGCTCGCGGCGGGCCGGAACCAGCAGCGTCGACAGGTACGGCAGGTCGTGCCCGGTGTCGTCGACCGGGCCGACGCGTTCGCCGGGGAGCCCCAGGCCGCGTCCGAGCACGGCGTCGGCGAGGCGACCCTGCCGGCGCAGCTCGGCGAGCAGTTCCGGGTGCCGCCGCCAGCCCTTGTAGACCACCACGGTGCCCGGCCCGGCGAGGGCGTCGGCGAAGAGCGCAAGGCCCGCGGTGGCCGGCAGCAGGGTGAGCGGTTCGCGTCCCTCACACAGCGGGGTGCCGCTGCGCGCCGCCAACTCCTGCATGGCGGTGACGCCGGGCACTGTCGCCACCCGCACCGCCGGGCGCAGCGCGCGGACACTCTGGGCCAGGTAACCGAAGGTGGAGTAGACGTTGGGGTCGCCGATGGTGGCGAACGCCAGCGACCGCGCGCCCGCGTCGATCGCCTCGACCACCACCCGGGCGGCGTCGTCCCAGGCCGCCGCCCGACGCGGGGTGACCCCACCCCGGTCGTCGAGCGCGAACGGCAGCCGGCGCAGCCGGTCGGTCGCGACGTGCTCCCGCACCGTCGCCTCGGCCCGCCCGGCGTCCGCGCCCGGCGGCGTCGCGTCGGCGGTCGCGGTGGGCGTGACCCGGTCCGCCATCACGGGTACGAAGACCAGGTCGGCCTCGCGCAGCAGCCGCACCGCTTTGACGGTGAGCAGTTCCGGGTCGCCCGGGCCGACGCCGACCCCGGTGAGCGTGGCGCTCATCGGGCCGCCTCGACCAGTCGGCGGGCCGCGTCCGGGTGACCGGCCCAGTGGGTGTGCAGGTAGGAGGCGTGCACCCGGCCTGCCACGAAGCCGTGCGGGGTGTCGTTCCACTGCCACGCCGGCGCGTCGCCGTACCCCGGGTCGGTGGTGGTGCGGTGGAACTCGTGGCCGCGTACCGGCTCGCCGGCGCGTGCCACCGGGGAGTCGGTGACGGCGAGGGCCTCCCGGTAGCCGAGGGTGAGCCGGTCGGTCATCCGGGCGGTCAGGTCCAGCCGACCGCACATCGGTACGCCGTCCAGGGACCGCCCGAGGTAGAGCAGCCCGGCGCACTCGGCAACGATCGGCCCGTCGAAGTCGGCCAGCTCGGCGCGGAGCGCGGTGTTGTCGGCGAGCGCCTGCGCGTACGCCTCGGGGAAGCCCCCGCCGATCACCACAGCCCGGGTGCCGGTGGGCAGGGCCGGGTCGCGCAGCGGGTCGACGGTGACGACGTCCGCGCCGGCAGCGGTGAGCAGTTCGGCGGTCTCCGCGTACGAGAAGGTGAAGGCCGGGCCACCGGCGAGCGCGACCCGTGGCCGTTCGAGGCCGACCGGCCCGCCGACGGCGGCGACCGGGTCCCAGGCCGGGGTGGTCAGCGGCGGGGCGGTCCGGGCCAGGTCGAGCACGGCGTCGAGGTCAACAGTGGCCTCGACCAGCTCGGCGAGCGCGGTGACGATCGCGACGGATTCGGGTGCCCGCTCGGCGACCGGCACCAACCCGAGGTGCCGGGCCGGCGCGGCCACCTCGGCGGCGCGGGTCACCGCCCCGAGCACCGGTACGCCCACCTCGGCGAGGGCGTCGCGCAGCAGCGTCTCGTGCCGGGGTGAGCCGACCCGGTTGAGGATCACCCCGCCGATCCGTACCGCCGGGTCGAACGCGGCCATGCCGAGGGTGAGCGCGGCGGCCGACCGGCCCTGCGCTGTGGTGTCCAGCACCAGCAGCACGGGTGCCTCGATCAGCCGGGCGACGTGCGCGGTGGAGGCGAATTCGCGGCGGTCCACCGCGCCGTCGTGCAGGCCCATGACGCCCTCGACGACGGCGATGTCGGCGGGCGTGGGGACGCTCGCGCCGTGTCGCAGCAGGGCGGCGATCCGGTCGGCTCCGACGAGGAACGGGTCGAGGTTGCGCCCTGCCCGTCCGGCGGCGAGGGCGTGGTAGCCGGGGTCGATGTAGTCGGGGCCGACCTTGTGCGGGCTGACCGTCAGGCCCCGCCGGCGCAGCGCGGCGAGCAGCCCGGTGGCCACAGTGGTCTTGCCGTGGCCGCTGGCCGGGGCGGCGACCACCACCCGGGGCAGCGACCAGTGCGCGCTCACCACTCGATGCCCTTCTGGCCCTTCTGGCCGGCGTCCATCGGGTGCTTCACCTTGGTCAGCTCGGCGACCAGGTCGGCGGCGGCGACCAGGCGCGGGTCGGCGTCCCGGCCGGTGATCACGACGTGTTGGAAGCCGGGGCGGTCGGCCAGGGTGGCGACAACCTCGTCGACGTCCACCCAGCCCCACTTCATCGGGTAGGTGAACTCGTCCAACACGTACAGCCCGTAGCGCTCGGCAGCCAGGTCACGCTGGATCTGCCGCCAGCCCTCCAGGGCGTCGGCGGCGTGGTCGGCGTCGCCGCCGCGCTGAATCCAGGACCAGCCCTCGCCCATCTTGTGCCAGGCCACCGGCGCGCCCTGGCCGGTGCGCTCGTGCACCTCGCCGAGCGCCCGGAAGGCGTTCTCCTCCCCCACCCGCCACTTGGCGCTCTTGACGAACTGGAACACCCCGACCGGAAGACCGGCCGTCCAGGCCCGCAACGCCAGGCCGAAGGCCGCCGTCGACTTCCCCTTCATCTGCCCGGTGTGGACGATCAGCAGTGGCCGGTGCCGCCGCTGCCGGGTCGTCAACCCGTCCTGCGGCACCGAACTCGGCTGTCCCTGCGGCATCAGCCCGTCCCCCGTCCCGCGGCCACTCCCGTGCCCGCCTCTTCCGCGATCTTGTAGTTTCTGTTAGTCATATGCGCACTTCGCCCCTTATGCCGCGACAGGAAGTGCAAGATCGCGGGGGTGGGGGTGGGTGAGGGCTTCCAGGGGAGTTCTTGGGGCATTGAGCTGGGTGGCCAGGCGGGTGGCCAGGTGCAGACGGACCGGGCCCGTCTCGCAGTCGACGACGACGCAGGGGGCGCCGGTGGCGGCCAGGACCGCTGCCGCCGCTGCCGCGCGGTCCAGCGGCCGGGTGCCCGCGGTGGCCCTTCCGTCGGTGACGATGAGGACCAGTGGGCGGCGCTTCGGGTCGCGCAGGCGCTCCACCCGCAACAGGTCCACGGCGGCGAGCAGCCCCTCGGCCAGCGGCGTACGCCCGCCGGTCGGCAGCTCGGCCAGCCGGGTCGAGGCGGCCAGCACCGACGAGGTCGCCGGCAGCAGGGTCCGGGCACCGGCGCGACGGAACGCGATCACCGCGACCTTGTCCCGCCGCTGGTACGCGTCGGTGAGCAGGGCGAGCACCGCGTCCTTCACAGTGGCCATCCGCTGCCGCGCGCCCATCGAGCCGCTCGCGTCCACCACGAACAGCACCAGGTTGCCCTCGCGTCCCTCACGAACCGCCTCGCGCAGGTCGTCCCGGCGCAGTCGCAGCGGACCGGTGAGCCGACCCCGGGCCGCCTGGTGCGGCGCGGCGGCGCGGATCGTGGCCGGCAGGTGCAGCGCGCCGACCCGACCCGCCGGTACCCGGGCGCCGGTGGTGCGACCCCGCCCGGTGCGGGCCCGAGACCGTCGGCCGGGCACCCCGTCACCCAGGCCGGGCGCGGTGAGCACCCGCGCCTTCAACCCACCCCGGGGTACGGCCACCGGCTGGGACTCCCCGCCGCGGGTCGGGTCGTCGGCACCGGTCGCCGAATGCCCGCCACCGCGCGGGCGCGAGTCCCTGCCGCCGTCACCACGATCGGCCTGCTGGTGCTGCGGCCAGCCGTCGTCGTCGCCCCGGTCGCCCGGCTGGCGCTGCGGCCAGCCGTCCGGCCCGTCGGTGCCAGCGCCATCACGCGCGGTCGGGTGCTCCGCCGAACCCGGTTCACCCTGGTCGACGCCGTCGCCGCTGCGGTCGCCTCCCTGCGGTCCGCCGGCATGTGGTCCGCCCCCGTTCGGGCCACCGCCACCGGCCGGGCCACCGCCCTGCGGGCCGCCGTCCGGGTCACTGTCGTCCGGGCCGCGGTCGTCGGGGCCGCGGTCGTCGGGGCCGGCGTCGTCCGGGTCGTCGGGGTGTGCGTCCTGGGCGCGCTGCAACGCCTCGTCGAGGCGCTTCTCGTCCAGCCCCGGGGTGTCGAACGGGTCGCGGCGGCGGCGGTGCGGCAGGGCCAACCGGGCCGCCACCCGGACGTCGTCGATGGTGACCCGGTCCCGGCCGTGCCAGGCGGCGTGGGCGAGGGCGGTACGGGCGGTGACGATGTCGGCCCGCATCCCGTCCACGTCGAACGCCGCGCACACCTCGGCGATCTGCCGCAACGCGGCGTCCGGCAGTCGTACCCCGGGAAGTCGGCGGCGGGCGGCAGCCACCTGGTCGGCGATCTCCGCGTCGGCGTCGGCCCAACGGGCGGCGAAGCCGACCGGGTCCGCGTCGGCGGCCAGCCGGCGGCGGACCACCTCGACCCGGATCTCCGGGTCCCGGCTGGCGCCCACCTCCACGGTGAGCCCGAACCGGTCGAGCAGCTGCGGGCGCAGCTCCCCCTCCTCCGGGTTCATCGTGCCGACCAGCAGGAACCGGGCCGCGTGGCTGACCGAGACGCCCTCCCGCTCGACGTGGCTGCGGCCCATCGCCGCCGCGTCGAGCAGCAGGTCGACGAGGTGGTCGTGCAGCAGGTTGACCTCGTCGACGTAGAGCACACCCCGGTGCGCGGCGGCGAGCAGGCCCGGCTCGAAGGCGCGTACCCCCTCGCCGATCGCCTTCTCCAGATCCAGCGCACCGACCACCCGGTCCTCGGCGGCGCCCACCGGCAGCTCGACGAGGCGGGCCGGACGGGTCTCGGCGGCGACGTCGCCCGGATGCGGGCCGTCCGGGCAGGCCGGGTCGGGCTCGGCCGGGTCACAGCCGAAACGGCAGCCGGCGACCCGCCGCACCGGGGGCAGCAGCGCGGCGAGAGCCCGCACGGCGGTGGACTTGGCGGTCCCCTTCTCACCCCGGACCAGCACCCCGCCGATCGCCGGGGAGACCGCGTTGAGCAGCAACGCCAGCCGCATGTCGGCCATGCCGAGCACCGCGCTGAACGGATAAATCGCCACTGCGCCTTCTTTCGTTCGCGACTGCGGGGCTCGCAGAACCGGCTCACTCCTCGCGCTCACAGCACTCCCTCCGCTCGCGACTGCGGGGCTCGCAGAACCGGCTCACTCCTCGCGCTCACACCCGGTCCTCCAGGTCGCCCTCACTGGCCAGGTACGTGTCGCGCAGCCGGTCCAGGGTCGCCGGCTCCGGCTTGGCCCACAGCCCCCGGTCGGCGGCCTCCAACAGGCGTTCGGTGATGCCGCGCAACGCCCACGGGTTGGACTGCTCCAGGAACTCCCGGGTGGTCTCGTCGAAGAGGTACGCGGCGGCCAGGTGCTCGTACATCCAGTCGTCGACCACACCGGCGGTGGCGTCGTAACCGAACAGGTAGTCCACTGTGGCCGCCAGCTCGAACGCGCCCTTGTAGCCGTGCCGGCGCATCGCGGCGATCCACTTCGGGTTGACCACCCGGGCCCGGAACACCCGCCGGGTCTCCTCACCCAGCGTGCGGGTGCGCACGTCGTGCGGCATCGCCGAGTCACCCACGTACGCCTGTGGTGACGTGCCGGTGAGGTGGCGGACCATCGCCACCATGCCGCCGTGGTACTGGAAGTAGTCGTCGGAGTCGACGATGTCGTGCTCACGGGTGTCCTGGTTCTTCACCGCCACCGCGATCCGGGCGAACGAGCGCTCCATGTCGGCGCGCGCCTCCCGCCCGTCCAGGCCCCGGCCGTACGCGTAGCCGCCCCACACCGCGTACACCTCGGCCAGGTCGGCGTCGCTGCGCCAGGTCCGGGCGTCGATCAGGGGCAGCAGACCAGCGCCGTACGCGCCGGGCTTGGAGCCGAAGATCCGGGCGGTGGCCCGCCGCTCGTCGCCGTGCTCGGCGAGGTCGGCGGCCACGTGCGCCCGCAGGTAGTTCTCCTCGTCCGGCTCGTCCAGGTCCGCGACCCGCCGGACGGCGTCGTCGAGCAGCGCCACCACGTGCGGGAACGCGTCGCGGAAGAAGCCGGAGATCCGCACTGTGACGTCGACGCGCGGGCGGCCCAGCTCGGCGGTCGGCACCACCTCGATGCCGGTCACCCGCCGGGACCTGTCGTCCCAGACCGGCCGGCAGCCCAGCAGCGCGAGCACCTCGGCGATGTCGTCGCCCTGGGTGCGCATCGCGCTGGTGCCCCAGACGGTCAACCCCACCGAGCGGGGGTACACGCCGGTGTCGGCGAGGTGCCGGGCCAGCAGTGAGTCGGCGAGGGCCACCCCGACGTCCCAGGCGTTGCGGCTGGGGATGGCCTTCGGGTCGACGGAGTAGAAGTTGCGGCCGGTGGGCAGCACGTTGACCAGGCCCCGGGTGGGTGAGCCGGACGGGCCGGGCGGCACGAACCTGCCGTCCAGTGCCCCGAGGGTGTTGGTCAGCTCGTCGGTGGTCCGGTCCAGTCGGGGCACCAGCTCGGTGGCGGCGAAGTGCAGCACCGCGGCGACGTCCGGCATCGACCGACCGGTCACCTCCGTCACCACGGCGTCGATGGTGTCCACTGCCCAGTCCAGGGTCTCCATGCCGACGACCAGCCGCCGGGCGAGGGCCTCGATCAGGTCGATCGCGTCGGCGGCGGTGCCGGCCGGGCCGTCCACCACGTCGGTCAGCGCCGCGGGCAGTGCCAGTCGCTGTCCCGGCGATGCGAGCAGTTCCTGCTCGTCGAGGGAGTACGCGACGGCGAGGGCCTGTCGCAGGCCGGGCAGGGCGCGGGCGCCGCCCCAGATCTGCGGGGCGCGCAGCACCGCGAGGACCAGGTTGACCCGGGGCTCGCCGGTGGGCGCGTCGGCGAGGATGTGCAGCCCGTCGCGGATCTGCACGTCCTTGACCTCGCACAGGTACCCGTCGAGGTGCAGCACGAAGTCGTCGAAGTCGTCCGCGTCGGGCATCGCCTCGGCGTGCAGGTCGTGGTGCAGCTCGGCGGCGCGCACCAGGTCCCAGATCTGGGCCCGTACGGTGGGCACCTTGGCCGGGTCGAGGGCCTGCACCGTCGCGTACTCGTCGAGCAGTTGTTCCAGTTTGGCCAGGTCGCCGTAGGTCTCGGCGCGGGCCATCGGCGGGACCAGGTGGTCGACGACCACGGCGTGCGCCCGCCGCTTGGCCTGGGTGCCCTCGCCGGGGTCGTTGACGATGAACGGGTACACCAGCGGCAGGTCGCCGAGAACCGCGTCGGGCGCGCAGTCGGCGGCCAGCCCGAGGCCCTTGCCGGGCAGCCACTCCAGGGTGCCGTGCTTGCCCAGGTGCACCACGGCGTCCGCGCCGAAGCCGCCGTCCGCGACCGGCGCGGTCAGCCAGCGGTACGCGGCCAGGTAGTGGTGACTCGGCGGCAGGTCCGGGTCGTGGTAGATGGCGATCGGGTTCTCCCCGAAGCCGCGGGGCGGCTGGATCAGCAGCACCACGTTGCCGAAGCGCAGCCCGGCGAGCACGATGTCCCCGCCCTCGGTGTACAGCTCGCCCGGCGGCTCACCCCAGTGCTCCCGCATCCGCTCGCGCAGCTCGGCCGGAACCTGGTCGAACCACCGCTGGTACGTCGGCCCCGGTATCCGTGCCTCGGCCGCTGCCAACTGCTCCGGGGTGAGCCACTCCACGTCGTGACCACCGGCGGCGATCAGCGCGTGGATCAGCGCGTCGCCGTCGTCGGGCGGCGGCGCGTCACCCAGGTCGTAGCCGGCCTCGGCCAGGGCGGCGAACAGCCGGACCGCCGACGCCGGGGTGTCCAACCCGACGGCGTTGCCGACCCGGGAGTGCTTGGTGGGGTACGAGCTGAGCACCACGGCGACCCGCTTGTCGGCGTGCGGCACGTACCGCAGCCGGGCGTGGCGTACCGCGATCCCGGCGACCCGGGCGGCCCGCTCGGGATCGGCGGCGTAGACCGAAAGCCCGTCCGCGTCGATCTGCTTGAACGAGAACGGCACTGTGACGATCCGGCCGTCGAACTCGGGGATGGCCACCTGCATGGCGGCGTCCAACGGGGACAGGCCGGCGTCGCTGTCGGCCCACTGCGCGCGGGTGCTGGTGAGGCAGAGCGCCTGGATGACCGGCACGTCCAGGGCGGCCAGGGCGCCGACGTCCCAGGCGTCCTCGTCGCCGCCACCGGAGGCGTCGGCGGCGACCGCGCCGCCGGCCGCGAGCACAGTGACCAGCAGCGCGTCACAGCGGGCGAAGAGCCCGAGTGGTCCGGCGCCCGCGGTCAACCCGCGCAGCGAGCCGCAGAAGATCGGCAGCGGGTTGCCGCCGGCCTGGCGGACCGCGTCCGCGAGCACGTCGACGAATCCGGTGTTGCCGGCGAGGGCGTGCGCCCGGTAGAAGACGATTCCCACTGTGGGCCGATCCGGGTCGGCGGGGTGGTCGCCGTGCACGCCGTACGCCGGGGTGGGCGCGGGTGCGGCGAACCCCTCGCCGGTGAGCAGCACCGTGTCGGAGAGGAACCGGGCCAACTGTCCGAGGTTGTTTGGGCCGCCCTCCACGAGGTACGCCAGCGACTGGGTGACGACCCCGGACGGCACTGTGGAGATCGCCATCAGCTCCGCGTCGGGCAGCGCCTCACCGCCGAGCACGACAGTCGGCACGCCGGTGGCGAGCACCGCGGCGAGGCCATCCGGCCAGGCCTGCCGACCGCCGAGCAGGCGTACGACGACGAGGGCGACCCCGTCGAGCAGGGCGGGCACCTCCTCGGCGGCGACTCGGGCGGGGTTGGCCAACCGGTAGTCGGCGCCGCTGGCGCGGGCGGCCAGCAGGTCGGTGTCGGCGGTGGACAGCAGCAGGATGCGCACGGCAGGCTCCGGAAAGTGACGTCGGCGCGTTCGCCGAGGCGATCGGGCGACGAAGGATGGGCGCGGGGTTCAGCAGGCACCGCGACCCGGGCGACTCACCGACGCGGGGCCGGCGGCGACGGGTGGCGCGGTGTCGAACTCAGCGGTGAACGGCGCGGGAGCGTGCGGATGCCGGCGCGGCGGCGCGGCCGGGTCGGGGCGCGGCGGGGCGTCCGCCGCTCGGCTCACGACGGTGATCGTCGGTGACAGAGACGCCGTGCGTCATCGGGTCCTCCTCGGGTGTCCACGCCCTGGGGTACATCCCGACGGCCGAAGTATCCTGGCTTCCGGATCGACGCTCTCCCCCGGCCTTCCAACCGCAGACACACGGCCGTGACTCACGAGGGGGGATCGCTCCCCGGTGACAGTGGCGGGACCGCGTCGGATTCGCACCGACTTCCTTCACTGCCGTCAGGCCGCGAATGCTGCCACACCCCTCCGCCGCCGGTCAACGCCGCCCCGGCCCCGCCAGGCGGACACCAGCCATCGAAGCTTGGCGATCGATGCAGGCGGGGCTCCGCACCACGCGACGCCACAGATCAATGTGCGCCGCCCTTTGCTCTGCTTACCTATCTGCACCAGACACGGAGCGTCACCGGTGCACATAGGTAAGCAGAGCAAAGGGCGGTCTAAGGCGTCGTGGCCTGCGCCGATCGTCCGGCGGGACGGTGCCCTGCGGTGCGCTGACCTAGGATCGGCGACACCACGCCCGTGATCCGCGATCAATCTCGGAGATCGATTACCATGGTCGCTCCGCAGTTCCACCACCTGGCGGGTCGTGTCTGGATCTGTCCGGGCGACTCCGAGCCCGAGGCGGTCCAGGCCGGCGTCGCCGTCGTGGCCGACGAGCGCGGCAGTGTGATGATCGACGCCGGGCAGAGCCCCGCGCGTGCCCGCGGCATCCAGGCCGCGCTCACCGCAGCCGGACTTCCGAAGCCACGCTGGCTCGTCTACACCCACCACCACTGGGACCATGTCTGGGGAGCCTGCGCCTGGCCCGGCGTGGAGATCGTCGGGCATGAGACGGCTGTGCCGCTGCTGCGCGCCGAAGCCGCACAGCCGTGGAGCCACCACTATCTGGACGAGCGGGTACGCGCCGACCCTCGTCTCGGCCCGAGCTTTCGGGGGCGGGCACGCGCGATGGACTCCTGGGAGGATTTTGCGATCCTGCCACCAACCCGGACGTTCACCGATGTCGACGAGTTGCCAGTGGGCGTCGAGCTACGACACGTCGGAGGCACGCACGCGCCGGACTCGACAATTGTGCTGGTGCCGGACTCGGGCGTCATGCTGCTGGGCGACTGCTTCTACCCGCCGCCCGCGCACCTGCGCCAGCCGGAGGATGGCCTCGATCTCGACCTGATCCGGCGACTACTCGACGGTGACTACCACTGGTACGTCTCCAGCCACGCGGAGCCGGTGACGTTCGAGCAGGCCCGCACGGCCGTGGACGACACCTGAGCCCGGCGGCCCTCAGCGGGCGTGGCGTTCCGGGTGCGCCCGGCTCCAGGTCCGCATCCGTTCCGGGTAGCCGGTGCGCCCGGCCTCGTACAGCGGCACCGCGTGCTTGCGGGCAATCGCCCCGGCCGCCCTGGGCGTGCCGGTGCGCCGGCGGATCCACTCACCGTCGTGGGCGATCGCCACCACCGTGGTGTCCGTCGCCGTGGTCTCCGGCTCCAGGTAGAACTCCACGCCCCGCCGGCTGGCGACGAACGCCTCCAGCGCCGCGAGGTCCTCGCGGGTCGCCTCCCGGTCCAGCTTCGTCGGGGTCGCCTCGGCACCCCGTGACCGGCGACTGAACCAGCTCATGACCAGCCCCTCTCCTCGACACCTCTCCCAGTGCACCACCAAATCCTGGCAATACGCTGCACAGCGGATGGGAGCAACCTGACCCACGCCGGGTGGAACCCGCGGCGGGTGGGCGGTGTCATGAGTGTGATCCGAACGGAGGCTCCCCTGGACGACGAGACGCTCGTCACCCGCGCTCGGGCAGGTGACCCGGAGGCGTACGACCTCCTGGTCACCCGGCACACCGCGTCCGCGTACCGGACAGCGGTGCTGCTCGGCGCGGGTTCGGACTCCGAGGACGTCATCCAGGAGGCGTTTGTGAAGGCGTACCGGAAGCTGTCCCGTTACCGGGGTGACGCGTCCTTCCGGTCGTGGCTGCTCGCGATCGTCGCGAACGAAACCCGCAACCTGCACCGCTCCCGTGGCCGGCGCGACGGGCTCGTCCTGCGGGCGGCGGCAGCGGACCCGAGGTCGGAGATCGCCGAGGACGACGCGGTCGCCGCGGTCCTCGCCGGGGAGCGCCGGAGGTCGCTGGTGCAGGCGCTGCGGCAACTGCCAACACGGGACCGCGAGGTCATCGTCTGCCGGTTCTTCCTCGACCTCACCGAGGAGGAGACGGTGTCGGCTCTGGGCTGGCCCCGGGGCACCGTGAAGTCGCGTACGTCCCGGGCGCTGGCGAAGCTGCGCGGCCTGCTCGACAGTGCGGAGGTCCGGCATGGGTGACCTCGAACGGGAACTGCGCGACCTGTCCGCCTGGCTGGACACCCCCGATCCGCCCGACGTGACCGCCCGTGTCCGCGTACGACTGGGCACGCCCGCGCCCCGGCGGCGCCGGTGGCGGTCGCTCGCCGCGGTGGCGTTCGTCGCCCTGCTGGTGGCGCTGTTGCCGCCGACGCGTGCCGCGATCGCCGACGCCGTCACCGGGCTGCTGCGCTTCGCCGGGGTCAGCATCGCCACCTCACCCGCCCCGGTGCCGCCCGGCGGCACCGCGTCGCCGTTGCCCGGCCAGCGGACCGTCGCCCTGGCCGAGGCCCAGCGGGCGGTGCGGTTTCCGATCCGCCTGCCGGCGAAGCTGGGGCCGCCCGAACAGGTACTGGTCGCCGACCCGGACGCCACGGGCCGGTACCGGGTGGCGACGCTGCTCTACGACGGAGGCGCGCTGCGCGTCGACGCGTTCGACGGCCACCTCGACCTGGCCTTCCACAAGGAGATCACCCCGCCGGGCGCGAACTGGGTCCAGGTGAACGGCGACTTCGCCGTCTGGGTCGACGGCCCACACGCGTTGTCCTACGTGGACCGGGCGGGTGAGATCCGCAGGGAGACCGCCCGACTTGCCGCCTCGACGCTGATCTGGCAGGACAACGACGTGAGCTACCGGCTTGAGGGGGCCCTCACCAAGGCCGAGGCGATCGAGATCGCGCGTTCTGTGGGCTAGTGCGCGTTCGGGTCCCAGTCCGCGAGCTGCTCCATCGGCTTGGTGTCGCCCGTGGTTTCCAGGCCGTCGAGCGGGACGCGATCGTAGAAGTAGAGGATCATTTCGCTCGCTGCGCCTCGCATCGCCATGTCGCCCGGCTCCGCGTCGGCGGCGAGGTCGTCGCAGCGGACGCCGTCGGCGTTGAGGGTCAGGCGCCAGGAGCGGCCCTCGGTCGTGTGCAGGTCGATGGTCGCCGGCTCGAAGGGCCAGGGGACGGTCGTCGCCGCGACGGTCGTCAGGAACTCGTCGACGCCCTCGACCGCGACGTCCGTCGGCAGCGGCTGTGCCGCCCCCTGGGTGAGCTGGGCGTCGTAGGTGTGGACGGCCAGTTCCTGGACCTGGTGCCGGGCCACGGCTCCGCTGGTCTCCGGGGCCTGCGAGCGGCCCCACCAGGTCCAGCAGCCGCGGTCCGGGCCGGCCTCGCGCATCGCGTCGAGCATGAGCTCGGTCGACTCGGCGAGCCAGGCGTCGAGGGCTTCGCGGTTGCGGGGCGCGGTCGGGGCGCCCTTCGGGTCCGTCCTCGTCGGGGGCTCGGCGCCGGGGCCCGCCGCGACGATGGCGGCCTGGCGGCGGCGGCCGTCGCCGAGGTGCTGCGCCAGTTCGCGCAGCGTCCAGTCAGGGCAGGTCGGGACCTGGACGTCAAGGTCGGGCGCGGACGCGATCGCGGCGCGGAAGGCCGCCGAGCGGTCTTCGATCAGCCGCAGGACCTCGGGGAACTCCACAGTGTTCGGCACCCCGGATGTCTATCACCGCGCGCCGCCGCCGGACAGTGAATTTGTCGGCCCAGGAAGTTCGGCCCCGCCGAGCACCAGGAACCTGGCGGGCCTGGGCGGTGTCGGAAGGGTGCGGCGAGTCGTCGACGCGTACCGGAAGGAGCGAGATGGTTTCCTGGGGCAGGTTGGTGCTGGCATCCTCGGTGGTTCTGCTGGCGGGGTGCACGACCACGACCAGCGGGGCGGCGCCGACGGCGGGTGCGGCCACCACGACGAGCACCGCGACCGCCTGCGCGGCGCGGGTCGAGACGGGGTCCCTGCCGGACTGGGCGGACGCCGGGTTCAGCGGGGACGCGCGGGCTCCGCACGTCTTCGGCGCGAAGGGCGACATCGTGGCGGTGCTGTTCGCCCACCCACTGCGGCAGGTCCGGACGGACGGGTCGAACAACAAGATCCTGTGGGTGGCACGCGCCGCGACGACCTCCCCCGACCCGACCGCGCCGGCGACCCTGGAGATCACCGCGAGGCTGGACGGCACCGACACCCGGGTGATCCGGGAGGTTCCCGGTGGCCCCGGTCCGTCGATCGTCGACCTGCCCGAGGCTGGCTGCTGGCGCCTCGACCTGCGCTGGTCCGGGCACGCCGACACGATGGACCTGGTCTACGCCCCCTGAGCCAGCGCCGGGCCGCCTAGGCTGCCTGACGTGCAGGAGGACGAACGGGTAGCGGCGGCGGCCCGCAACAACGCCGAGTGGTGCGACATCGTCTGCGGCAGCCAGGGGTTGGCCGGACGTACCGACGCCGACGCCTGGTGGGTCCCCTACCGTTCGCCGCGGTGGTACCCGGACGCGGTCACCCTACGGCCGGGCGTCGACGCCGAGGCCCTGCTGTCCCGGATCGACGCCGGGCCGGGCGCGTCGGTGAAGGACAGCTTCGCCGACCTCGACCTGTCCGGGTACGGGTTCCGGGTGCTCTTCGACGCGCAGTGGATCCATCGGCCACCGACGGCACCACCTGTCGACACACCGCTGGCCCCGGTCACCACACCCGACGAGTTGGCGGCCTGGGCGGCGGCCCACGACGGCGGGGATCTGTTCCGCCCCGCGCTCCTGGCCGACCCCCGCGTACGGGTGCTCGCCCGCCACGACGACCGGGGTGTGGTCACCGGTGGTGCGGTGCTCAGCGGCGACGGCCCGTACGGCGTCTCCAACCTGTTCGCCCGCGTCGACACCTCCCGGGCCATCTGGCGCGCGGTGTGTGCCACAGTGCCCGACGCGCCGCTGTTCGGCTACGAGAGCACCCCGGAACTGACGCCGGCGCTCTCCGCTGGTTTCACGACCACCGGCCCTCTCCGCATCTGGCTGCACGGCTAGCGCTCCGGCCACGGGCTCCGCGCACCGGCAGCTATGCTGCTTGGCAACGGCACCGATCCGGCCATCACCGGGGAGCCTCCGGAAGAACGGGCAGTTCGACCGCCCCGGTAGAACCGGACGTAGCGGCACGTCACGTCGAGAAATTGAGCGGCGCCTGCACCGTCGAGGCGCAAGCGGGGTGGTACCGCGGAGTCCTGGCCATACGCCCGGCGCTTCGTCCCCGCGTGGGCAGTGAGCTGATGCCCCCGCGAGCGGACGTGAAGTGTAGGGAGAACGTCGGTGCCGGACGGTCCGTCGAAGTCGCCATTCGTGCCACTGCCCACCAAGATCGACCTTGGTGGGATGGACCGTGCGGTCATCGAGTGGTGGCAGGCCAACAACGTGTTCAACCGGAGTCTGGAGCAGACGGCCGACGGCCCGCCGTGGGTGTTCTACGAGGGCCCGCCGACCGCCAACGGCACGCCGGGCACCCACCATATCGAGGCGAGGGTCTTCAAGGACCTCTTTCCCCGGTACCGGACGATGCGGGGCTTCTCGGTGCCGCGCCGTGCCGGGTGGGACTGCCACGGCCTGCCCGTCGAGCTCGCGGTGGAGAAGGAACTGGGGCTCAGCGGCAAGGCCGACATCGAGAGGATGGGCGTCGCGGAGTTCAACGCCCTGTGCCGCACCTCGGTGCTGCGGCACGTCGACGAGTTCGTCCAGCTCAGCGAGCGTATGGGTTACTGGATCGACCTGGAGCATCCGTACCAGACCATGTCCCCGGAGTACGTGGACAGCGTCTGGTGGTCACTGAAGCAGATCCACGACGGCGGCCGGCTGGTGGAGGACTTCCGGGTCGCGCCGTACTGCACCCGCGACGGCACGACCCTGTCCGACCACGAGGTGGCGCAGGGGTACGAGACCGTCACCGACCCTTCCGTGTACGTGCGGTTTCCGGTGCGCGGGGACGTGGCTGGACACAGCGGTGTCGACCTGCTGATCTGGACCACCACCCCGTGGACCCTGGTGTCCAACACCGCCGTCGCCGTACACCCCGCTGTGACGTACGCCCTCGCCCGCACCGCGCAGGGCACGTTCGTCGTCGCCGAACCGCTGGCCCGGCGGGTCCTCGGCGACGAGGCGGAGATCCTGGCGACCGTACCCGGGTCGGCCCTTGAAGGACTGCGGTACGAGCGGCCGTTCGACCTGGTGGACATCCCGGACGCGCACCTCGTGGTCCTCGCGGAGTACGTCACGACCGAGGACGGCACCGGCCTCGTGCACCAGGCGCCGGCATTCGGCGCGGACGACCTCGCCGTCTGCCGCGCGTACGGGTTGCCGCTGGTCAACCCGGTCGCCCCGAACGGGCGGTTCAACGACGGCATCGACCTGGTCGGTGGGGTGTTCTTCAAGGACGCCGACGCGTTGCTGATCGACCGTCTCAGGCAGTCTGGCCGGTTGTTCCGGCACGAACCGTTCGAGCACCCCTACCCGCACTGCTGGCGGTGCCACACGCCGCTGATGTACTACGCGCAGCCGTCCTGGTACATCCGGACGACCGAGGTCCGCGACGAGCTGACGCGGGAGAATGAGCACACCAACTGGTTCCCGGAGCACATCAAACACGGCCGCTACGGCGACTGGCTGAAGAACAACATCGACTGGGCGGTATCCCGTTCCCGGTACTGGGGCACCCCGCTGCCGCTGTGGCGATGCCCGGACAACCACGTGACCGCCGTCGGTTCCCGTACTGAACTCGGGGAGCTGGCCGGCGCCGACCTGTCCGAGCTGGATCCGCACCGCCCGTACGTCGATGAGATCACCTTCGCCTGCCCGGACTGCGGCCGGACCGCCACCCGGGTCCCGGAGGTGATCGACGCCTGGTACGACTCCGGGGCCATGCCGTTCGCGTCGTTGGGCTACCCCCACGTGCCGGGTAGCAAAGAGATCTTCGAGCGCACCTACCCGGCCCAGTACATCTGCGAGGCGATCGACCAGACGCGGGGGTGGTTCTACACGCTGATGGCGGTGGGCACGCTGGTCTTCGACCGGTCCCCGTACGAGAACGTCGTCTGCCTCGGGCACATCCTGGCCGAGGACGGCCGCAAGATGAGCAAACACCTGGGCAACATCCTGCTGCCGATCCCGTTGATGGACACGCACGGCGCCGACGCGGTGCGCTGGTTCATGGCCTGCTCCGGCTCACCGTGGTCGCCGCGCCGGATCGGCCCCGGCCCGCTCGACGAGATCGTCCGCAAGGTGTTGATGACGTACTGGAACACCGCTGCGTTCTTCTCCCTCTACGCGGCGAACTCGACGTGGACGCCGCAACTGGCGCAGCCGGTCGCCCAGCGGCCGGTGTTGGACCGGTGGATCGTCGGCGAGGTCCACGCCCTCGCGGCCGCCGTCGACGAACGGATGCAGAACTACGACACGGCCCGCGCCGGCCGGCTGCTCGCCGACTTCATCGACGATCTGTCGAACTGGTACGTGCGGCGGTCGCGGCAGCGTTTCTGGGAGGGCGACCCCGACGCCCTCACCACCCTGTACGAGTGCATCGACATTCTCACGCGGCTACTGGCGCCCTTCGTTCCCTTCGTCACGGAGCAGTTGTGGCAGCAGGTCGTCCGGCCGGGTGCCGCGACGGCTGCGGAGTCGGTGCACCTGGCGACCTGGCCCACACCGGACACCACACTGATCAGTACGCAGTTGTCGGCCCAGGTGGCCACGGCGCGGGCGTTGGCCGAGGCGGGACGGTCCGCGCGTAAGGCGAGCAGTCTGCGGATCCGTCAGCCGTTGAGCCGGGCGCTCGTGGGGCTGCCGGCCGGCACCGTTCTCCCGCAGGCGTTGCTGGACGACATCGGCGACGAGTTGAACGTCAAGGTCCTCCAGCCGCTCGACGCCCAGAGCGGGGTCATCGACGTGCGGGTCAAAGCGAACTTCCGGACCCTGGGCCGCCGGTTCGGCAACCGCACCCAGCACGTCGCGACGGCGATTGCCGCCGTCGCCCCCCGCGACCTGGTCGACGGCGTCCGGGCGAACGGGTCGTACCCGCTGTCGGTCGACGGTACGCAGGTCGAGGTGGGCCTGGACGACATCCTGATCACGGAGGTGCCGCGCACCGGTTGGGTCGTGGAGTCCCAGCGTGGCGCGACGATCGCGTTGGACACCGAGATCACCCCCGAACTGGCGGCCGAGGGCGTCGCACGCGACGTCGTCCGCATCATCCAGCAGGCCCGCCGCGACGCCGACTTCGAGGTCTCCGACCGGATCACGGTGTCGATCGCCGCCCCCGCGGACGTCGCGGCGGCGGTCTCCGCGCATCAGAAGCTCATCGCGCACGAGACCCTCGCGCTCCAGCTGACGGTCACGGACGCGTTGTCGGAGGGGTTCTCCGGCACTGTGGGCGATGGTCAGGAGATTGTGGTGCACGTCGTGCGGGCCTGAGCGGTGACGGGGTGGACGATCAACGGAGACGGGTCAGGTCTTCCGGGGTCAGGCGTAGGGCTCCAGCGGCGACGTTCTGCGCCAGGTGCTCCGGGTCCGCGGTGCCGGGGATGGCGAGCACGTGGGGGCCCTGGTGCAGGGTCCAGGCGAGGCGTACCTGCTGCGGGGTGACGCCGTGGGCGCGGGCGACGGCCTCGACGGCCTCGCCCTGCGCGGTGCTCGCGCCCGCCTCCCGCCCGGTGCCGGCCAGCGCGAAGAACGGCACGTAGGCGATGCCCCGCTCACCGCAGAGCCGGACGAACGCGTCCTGCTCCCGGTAGGCGTCCACCCCGTAGTTGTTCTGCACGCAGACCACCGGCGCGATGCCCGTCACCTCGTCCAGCTGTTCCGGCCGGACGTTGGAGAGCCCGAGGTGCCGGATCAGCCCGGCGGCCCGCAACTCGGCGAGCGCGCCGAACCGGTCGGCCACCGGCACCGCACCCGACCCTCGGCCGAGGCGCAGGTTCACCACGTCGAGCTGGTCGCGGCCGAGCCGGCGAAGGTTCTCCTCCACCTGGGCCCGCAACTGCGCCGGGGTGAACGCCTCGGTGAAGCCCGCCTCCGGGTCGTACCCGAAACCGACCTTGGTGGCGATCACCAGGTCCTTCGGGTACGGGGCGAGCGCCGCGCGGATCAGCTCGGTGGCGTAGCGGGCAGGTCCGGTGCCGACGCGTAGGGTGCCGCCGGGCGAGACGTAGAACGCGGCGGTGTCGATGTGGTTGACGCCCAGCTCCACGGCGCGGCGCAGCAGGGCGACGGCCCGGTCAGGGTCGGGGTTCGCGGTGATCCGCATGGAGCCGAAGCCCATCCGGCGCACTGTGCGGTCGCCCAGGGTCCAGGTGCCCGCCGCGGCGGCGGTGATCTCATCGGTTGGCATCGGGCGACCCTAACCAGCTCGGGTACGTGACGCAGTCGGCCACGCACCCGATACCGCCCGACGGCGGAGTGGGTTAGTTTTTAGTGGCGGAGGAAACCGCGTGCGGCGGGCGCAGCACCGGCACCAGCAGCAGGGTCGGCAGCAGCAGCAACGGCACCGCCAGCAACGCGCGTAGGGTGCCGACCTCGTCGCCGACCAGCCCCAGCAACGGCGGGCCACCGAGGAACGCGGTGTAGCCGATCACCGCGACCACGCTCACCCGCACCGCCGCGTGCGCCTCGTCGTCGGCCGCCGCGCTCATCCCGACCGGGAAGCCCAACGACGCACCCAGGCCCCACAGCGCGACGCCGATGACAGCCACCGGCCCGGAGCCCGCCAGCACCGCCAGGCCGGCGCCGACCACGGCGAGGCCGATGGTGCCGCTGAGCACCGGCACCCGACCCCACCGGTCCAGCGCGATGGTGCCGACGGTGCGTCCGACGGTCATGCCGACCACGAAGACCGCGAAGACCGCCGCGCCGGCGGCCTCGCTCAACTCCCGTCCATCGATGAACGCCACGGCCAGCCAGTCGTTGGCGGCACCCTCGGTGAACGCCGCCACCAGCACGAACAGCCCGATCAGCAGGGTGCGCGGCTCCCGCCAGGCAGCGAGCTGAGCCCGGCGGCGGGCAGCCGGGGTGGCGTCCGCCGGGTCGCCGGTGTGATCGCTGCCCACGGGCATGAACGTCCGGGCGGCGAGCGCGGTGCCGGTCAACACGACAACCGCCACAGCGACGAGATGCGCGCCGACCGACACGTCGAACCGGGCCGCCCCGGCGCCCAGCGCCGCTCCGGCCACCGAGCCGAGGCTCCACCCGGCGTGGAACCGGGGCATGATCGTACGAGCCAGCCGCCGTTCCACCGCCGCGCCCTCGACGTTCATCGCCACGTCGCAGGCGCCGGAGCCGTAGCCGAGAGCGACAAGTCCCAGGGCGACGACGGCGAACGACCCGGTCATCGTGGCGCCCAGGCCCGCCACGGTCAGGCCGACCGCGACCACTGCGGTGGCGAGAGTGACGGTGCGGGCCGCGCCGAGACGCTGGGCGAGCAGGCCGGCGGTGGGCATGGCGAGCAACGCGCCGACGCTCATCGCCAGCAGCAGCAACCCGAGTCGGCCGGCGGAGAGGTCCAACGCCTCCCGGACCGCCGGAACGCGGGAGAACCAGCTACCCACGGCCAGCCCGTTGAGGGTGAAGGTGACAGCGACGCCATTGCGGGCGAGCCGCACCGTCCGCAGGGTCGGCGACGCGGTTTCCGGGGCTAACGGGCGACTGGTGGGGGCGCTCACGAGGGTAAGTCCTCTTTCTCGGGGTGATCTCCTGGCACGATCGCACACCTGAGAGCGCTACCACCACAACCGGGTACCGCCCCTTACCGCTGCTGGACCGGCCGGGGCATGATGGGCAGGCGTTGGTCCCCACCTGACGGGCCGCCGCAGGAGGCGACGATGACGACAGCGGCACACCGACCTGCCACTCTTGAGGACGTGGCCCGGGTTGCCGGGGTGTCCCGGTCCACGGCGTCGCGGGTGATCGCCGGCACCGGATTCGCCTCGCCGGCCGCCCGGAAACAGGTCACGGCGGCCGTCGACCAGCTCGGCTACGTGCCCAACCCGGCCGCGCGGGCGCTGGTCCACGGCCGAGGCGGCGTACGCCTGGTCGTTGCCGTTCTGGGCACCAGCGCCGCCGTGCTGGACGACCCGTACGTGAACCAGGTGGTCGGCGCGGCCGCCCGGGTGTGCACGCCCGCCGGTGTCGGGGTGGCCCTGTGCTGGCTGCCGTTCGGCGACCCCCGCAGCCTCGACCAACTCGAGGGCGATCGCAGTGTGTGCGGGGTGATCCTGGTCAACACCACCGAGGAGCTGCTGGCGGCGGTGCCCCGGTCGCTGCGTGGTCGAGTGGTCTCGATCGGCATCGGCTCGGCGACAGTGCCCTCGTTCGACGTTGACAACGCCGCCGGCTCCGAGGCGGTGCTGCGTCATCTGTACGCCTCGGGGCGCCGCCGGATCGCCATGGTGACCGGCCCCCGGTGGCTGCCCTGCGCGCAACGCCCCGTGCAGACGTACCGCCGGCTGATGGCCGAGGCCGGCCTACCGGAGCGGATACTGCCCGGGGACTTCCGGGCGGCGCGCGGCCGGACGGCGGCCGGCGAGGCGCTGCGCCGCTGGCCGGACATCGACGCCATCTACGCGATCAGCGACGACACCGCGCTCGGGGTGATCGCTGGCCTGCGCGACGCCGGCGCGCAGGTGCCCGACGACGTCGCGGTGGCCGGCTTCGACGACATTCCGTTGGCCGGGATGACGGCCCCGGCGCTGACCACGGCGAGTCATCCGGTCGGGCGGATCGCCGGCGCCGCAGCTACCGCTCTGTTGGAAGGGCGCCCGGCTGCCCCGGTGACCCTCTTCCCGTCCGCACTGGTGGCACGGGCCAGCGCTTGAGTCGACGTCCGGTCGAGCACGCTCACGGTTAACCAGTGACGGGCCGGGTAACCGCGTCGGAGCTTCCGTCCACCGTGAGGAGCGCCGAGGAGTGTCCGACTCCGCGCCGTCGCACTGGGACCCGGCGCCGAGCCCCCGGGACGGCCGGTTGACCGTCCGCCGGCACCCCCCGGAGGCGCCGGGCCGCACCGGGCTGGTGCCGATGACCGGCCCCGACGGTGACCGGCTGGCCCTGGGGTACGCCCCGGAGCCGGCGACCGACGGTTCGGCGTACCGGTTGGTGCTGCTCCTGCACGGTGCGGGCGGCTCGGCGCGACAGGGGCTGGACCTGCTGTTGCCGGTCGCGGACGCGCATCACCTGCTGCTGGTCGCCCCGGACTCGTCAGCGGCCAGTTGGGACCTGATCGCCGGTGGCTTCGGGGCGGACGTGGGGCGCATCGACGGGCTGTTGGCGACCGTCTTCGACACCTACCCGGTGGCCGACGTGACGGTCGGCGGCTTCTCCGACGGTGCCTCGTACGCGCTGTCGCTGGGCTTGGCGAACGGGGATCTGGTCGACGCGGTACTGGCCTTCTCCCCCGGTTTCGCCGCGCCACCGGTCACCCACGGCCGGCCACGGATCTTCATCTCGCACGGCGTCGACGACCGGGTGCTGCCCATCGACGTGTGCAGCCGCCGTCTCGTCCCCCACCTGCACGACCTCGGCTACGACGTGACCTACCAGGAGTTCCCCGGCGGCCACGACATTCCCGCCCCGATCCGCGACGCCGCCACCACCTGGCTGACCGCCCATCCTTGAAGGGCGGGGAACCAGCGTTGAGCAGTGCGGACATCAGACCGGTGGGAGGCCCAGGGCTTCGTCGACGCGGGCGAGAACGGCGGCGTCGTCCTCCGGGTTGACGCCGCGCAGCAGGTCGATGGCCGTCGCCCGGACCTGACCGATGATCATCGCTAGGGGGAGGGTCTGCGTGGGGCCGAAGAGCTGCCCGGCGGCGTGCACCGCGGCCAGCGCCGACTCGTCGGCCCGACTCGCGTGCCGGTCGGCGGTCTCCTCCTGCCCGTCGAGGTCGGCGGCGAGGGCGGCACCGGCCTGACGGACCGCCTCGGCCAGTGACCGTAGGGCGACGCCCAGCTCGGGCGGAACAGGAGTGTGCAGCCGGCTGAGGGTCACCCCCGCACGGGCCAGCACGCGGACGTTGCGGACCGCGTAGTCGATCTGTCGGATCGACTCGTCCACCGAACGCAGCCGACCGATGTGCCGACGTCGACGGACGTTGAGCCGCAGCGCCTCACCGGCGGCCAGCACACCGTCGCGCAGCCCGTCCACCCGGGCGTCCATCCCCCGCGCCTGCCTCAGCGCGGCGACCGCCGCCGGCTCGTCACGGTCGTTCAGCGCGTCGGCGATCCCGCCCAGCAGACCGGCCAGCTCGTCGAAGGTCCGCCGCACCTCGGCGACCAGCGGGGCCAGCGGATGCCGGGCGTCGACCAGCAGGCTGGCCGCGAGGGCCACCGCGCCGCCGACCAGCGCGTCGACGAAGCGGAACGGCACCAACGAGCCGTCCGGCGGTGCGACCACCACCAGGTAGAGCGCGGAAACGGCGGCCTGCACCAGCGTCACGCCGGTGGCGCCGAAGGCCACCGCCAGGAGGACTGTGAGCAGGATGACGGTGAACACCGTCCAGGTGCTGCCCGGGCCGAGCGCCTGCACCACCAGGTCCGCGACGAGCACCCCGGCGGCGACCCCGAGGATGACCTCGACGGCCCGGCGGATGCGCTGCCCCCGGGCCTGTCCGAGGACGATCAGCGCGGCGGCCGGCGCGAAGAAGGGCTGCGGGTGCCCGAGCAACTGGGTGGCCAGCAGCCAGGCCACCGTCGCCGCGACGGTTGCCTCCAACACCGGTCGCCAGCCGTGCCGCAGCCGGCCGCCGGCCGTCCGCAGGCCGCTGAACCGCACCATCGCCCAACCTCTCCACCCCGCTGGGCCACCCGCCAGACCGCCCCAATGCCAAGCCGCCAAGCCGCCAGACCGCCAGACCGCCAGACCGCCAGGCCGTCAAGCCGTCAAGCCGTCAAGCCGTCAAGCCGTCAGCTCACCACATCCGCCACCAGCTCACGCCGGCACACCGCAGCACGCCGTCCACTCGCCCTTTGGAGCTGATGTCATAAACGAATCAGGCGCGATGTCGTAAACGATTCAGCTCCAAAGGGCCGGCCCACCGCACCATGCCGGCGGCCACGGCATCCCGTGGCGATCGTCTCCCATCACGCGTCGGACCTGATCACCGGGCTGCTGTGCGACCCTCCCGGGTGCAGGCGCGCAGACGGGCCCCCACGCCGTCGGGCCCACGCACCACCAAGCCCGCACACGCTCCGGCCCACGCGCCACCAAGCCCAAGAGACCATCGGGCCTGCGCGCGGCCAGCCCAAGACACCATCGGCCCGCGCGCGGGCAGGCGCGGGGTCCCGCTCGGCGACCGGCGCCGGTCGGGTCAGCTTCCGGTGAGGGCGCGCAGCAGCGTACGGACGGCGGCGCTCAGGTCGGCGCGGCTGGCGACCGTACCGGGCGGTGGGGCGCTGAGCGCGCCCGCGCCGGCCAGCCGGTCGAAGAGCAGCCCGTCCACGAACGCCACGAACTGGTCGCCCTGCCGATCAGGGTCGGTGGCCCCGGCCCGGGTCAGCAGGTACCGGGCCTGCACCCGCAGGCCGGTGCCGTGCTGCAGGATGCCGCGCAGCTCGGGCCGGTGCACCGCCTCCAGAAGGCACGCGTAGCGGGCGAGGCTTCGGCTGCGTCCGGTGCTCAACCAGCGGTCGAGCACCTCGGCGACGCCGGCGGCGAGCGCGTCGAGGTCGCCGCTGTCGAGCCGGGGCGCAGGGGTCGGGGGTGGCGGGCCGGTCGGCAGGTCGTACGCCGCCAGGTCGGCCCGGTCCCGCTCGGCGAGCCGTCCCACCACCGCCTCGATCAGCGCCTGCCGGGTCCGCAGGTACGCGGAGGTGGTGCCCGGCGGCATTCCGGCGCGGCCGTCGACCGCCCGGTGGGTCAGGGCTCGCATGCCACCGTCGGCGATCAATTCGATGGCCGCGTCGGTCAGTGTCGCGATCCGGTTCCCCCGCGCCGTCATGGCACTCCTCGCTCCTGGTGGTCCGGAGGTAGTATCGCTCTTCTACAGGTGTAGAAGGAGGATCGACATGGACGACTCACACGCGGTGGTGGTCGGCGCCGGCATCGGCGGGTTGAGCGCGGCGCTCGCCCTGCACCGGCACGGGTGGCGGGTCACCGTGCTGGAGCGCGCGCCCGAGATGCGCGAGGTCGGTGCCGGCCTGAGCCTGATGGCGAACGCGGTGCGCGCGCTGGACGCCCTCGGACTCGGCCCAGCCCTGCGCCGGGGCGGACACGGTGAGGCGCCCGGCGGAATGCGCGACCGGCACGGGCGGTGGTTGTCCCGGGTGGAGGCCGCGGAGATGATCAGGCAGCTAGGCACCACGGCGCTCGGCGTGCACCGGGCCACGCTGCACCGCACCCTGCGCGAGGCCCTGCCGGCGTCGTCCCTGCACACCTCCGCCACGGTGGAGCACGTCGAGTCGGGCCCGGACAGCGCCGAGGTGCGCTATCAAAGCCCTGACGGCCCTCACACGGTCACCGCCGATCTGGTGGTCGGGGCCGACGGCCTGCGCAGCCGGGTCCGCGCCCAACTCTGGCCGCAACACCCCGGTCCGGTGTACGCCGGATCGACGACGTGGCGGGCGGCCATCGCCTTTCCCGATCCGATCCCGGCCGCCATCACCTGGGGGCCGGGAGCCGAGTTCGGCATGGTGCCGATCGGCGACGGCCAGCTCTACTGGTACGGCGCACTGAACGCCCCGCCCGGCGGCCACGCTCCCGACGAGCTGGCGGCAGTGCGGGAGCACTTCGGCGATTGGCACGACCCCATCCCGGCGCTTCTCGCGGCAACCCCACCCGACGTCGTGCTGCGCAACGACATCCACCACCTGGCCGAGCCGCTGCCCTCGTACGTGCGGGGGCGGGTGGCCTTGCTCGGCGACGCGGCCCACCCGATGACACCCAACCTGGGGCAGGGCGCCGGACAGGCGATCGAGGACGCTGTGGTGCTCGGCGCGGTCTGCGCCGGCGGCGCGGGGCATGTGCCCGCTGCCCTGGCGGCGTACGACGAGCAGCGTCGACCACGCAGTCAGTCAGTTGCCCGTGCCTCCTACGTCGCTGGACGGTTCGGACAGCAGCTGCACAACCCGGTCGCCTTCGCGATGCGGACCGTCGCGTTGCGGCTCATCCCGAGCCGGCTGGCCCTGCGCAGCATGGCCCGCTACGCGGACTGGCGACCGCCGGCGGTCTGAGCCGGCCCAGCGATCCGGCCGGTGGCCAGGGCGGCGTACTCAGCCGAGGCGAGGAACTCGGTCAACACCTCCACGGTGCCCGGCGTCCAGGGACGACCGTCGAGCACCTCGGCACCCGGGACGAAGAGCATCGCCGCGCCCTCGCCGAGCACGACGTCCTCCTGCCGGGCCCTGGTGGTGCCGAGGAAGTAGTGCTTCACCCGGGCCAGCTCGGGCAGCGACTGCACGGCGACCGGTTGCAGCGGCCCGTCGGCCCGCAGGCCGGTCTCCTCCAACAACTCCCGCTCGGCGGTCTGCTCCGGCGTCTCCCCCGGCTCGCCGTGGCCGCCGGGCAGCCCCCACACGTTCGGGTGGTGCGTCGCGTCGCCGTCGCGCAGTTGCAACAGCAGCTGCCCGTCGGGATCTACCAGCAGGACGCACGCGACAATTCTCATCCGGCCAGACTACGGCCGGCGAGGAGCCGTCGTGGCCCCAAAGCTCCAGAATAGTCATTCGGGGCGTCGGCGGCACTAATCAAAGGCGACAGTGCGCCGGTACAATCGGCGACTTCGTTGTGACCGATCGCTGACTGCTGATGGTGAAAGCGATCACACACACTGAGCCCATGAACAGGAGAGTCAACCGCGGTAGGGCACTCCGCGTCGCGGTGTGCCTCCTTCTTCTCGCCGCGCTGAGCGGCTGTATGCAGCTCAACATGGGGTTGACCGTCAACGCCGACGACACTGTCGACGGGCAGCTCCTGCTGACGGCCCAGAAGTCCGTGCTGAGCAGTCGCAACAAGAACCTCCCGGTCGCCTTCGCGGAGTTGCGGCAGAACATCCCCGCCCTACCGGCGGGCGAGGAAACCCTTTACCAGGACGACACTTTCTACGGCTCCCAGATCAGTTACCGCAAGGCGCCGCTGGCCGGTTTCGACACCGAGAGCGTGAAACTGGTCAGGGACGGCGATCTTTACCGCTTCACGCTGCCGCTCGATCCCAAGAAATATGGCGGAAAGGTTGCGGAGCAGAATCCGCAGAACCAACAGGCGTTCCTCAAGCTCATGTCGTTCGAGATCTCGGTGACATTTCCCGGCCGGGTGATCGACAGCAATGGCTCCGTCAACGGCCGGTCGGTCAGCTGGAAGGTCGATCCCAACCAGGACAAGCCGGCCGAGCTGCGGGCCGTGGCCGAGGCGCCGCCACGACCGTCCACCTCGCCGGTTGCCGCCGGCGAGGAGGACGACGGCGGATTCCCCTGGCTGTTCGTCGTCGGCGGTGTCCTCCTCCTGCTGCTGCTCGCCGCGGTGGGCGTACTCCTGATTCGCCGCCGTCACCCCGCGGCGCCGGCGGCGCCCGGTCCGACCCCGCCGCCGGGCCCTCCCGCCGGCGCCCCGGGGCCCGGCTGATCCACCTGGTGGCCGGCTCGGCCGGCCACGCCCGGCCCCGGCCGCCCCCGAGACGACGGCGACCGGCCCCGGTGCTCCCCGCAGGGGCACCGGACCTCACCACCACCACATCCCGGTCGCACCATCGCAGAAGGGGGATCGTCATGAACGATCTCTTCACCTGGGCAGCCCTGGGGACCATCGCCGGCGCGAGCGCCGCCACCCTGCTGGCCACCAACGTCATCGGCGGGCTGATCGGCCCGAGCGGCGACAAGCTCCGCAAGTGGATCGCCATCGCCATCGCGTTGCTGCTGTCCTACGTGACAGCGGCGTTCGCCGACGAGGCCGGCGGCGAGAAGTGGGTCATCGCGTTCTTCAACGCGCTGGTCATCTTCTCCGCCGCGCTCGGCGTCAACCAGTTCCCGCCCGGCAATCGACAGGCGACGCCGACCCAGGTCGCGAGCGGTCGTGAGCCCCGAGTCTTCCGTTCCTGGGTCTGAGGGGTGCCGTCATGGTCTTCGGAATTCTCAGCGCAGCCGCTCACGTCGGCTTCGGCGCCCTGCTCGGCTTCCTCGCCGGTGGCCCCATCGGGCTGCTGATCGGCGCCGTCGTGGGCCTGGTGGTCGGCGCGGTCTTCGGCTGGTCGGTGGCCTCCGCCGGGGTGTACGGCTCGGACGCCCGCGGCATCTTCCTCTTCGTCGTCGACCACACCTGGAGTCTGCTCAACACTGTCGTCGGCGCGATCTACCTGACGGTGCACCTGATCTTCGGGCACTCACTGGACCGGCCCACATCACTGAACAGCGGCCGGGTCAGCGTCGTGGAGGGAGTGTCGCCCCGCTACGCCACCACCATCGGCACCGTCTGCGCCGGCTCCACCTCCGGCATCCAGCGGCACGAGGACGTGCACATCTTCCAGGGTCGTCTGCTCGGGCCGCTCTACATCCCCCTCGTCCTGGCCAACTACGTCCTGTTCACCATCGCGCCGGTGTGGCTGCTCTACCACGACCACACCAACGCGCCGATCAACCGCTTCACCCGGTACTTCGAGATCGGCGTCTACCCGCACGTGTGGAACGAGGCCATCGCGTACCGGATCCAGGGGACGCCGCCGCGATGACCACCCACGGGCGCGGACCGATCGAGAGCGCCACCGCCGAGCTGGTCGCCTGGGTGACCAGCGCGGCGGGGGAACCAGTCCCGATCGGCCCGCCCCGCGCGTGCGACGACGCCGACGGGCTCACCCTCTGGCCCCTCGAACTGCGCCCGGCCCGGCAGACCCGCTCCAGCGGCGCGGTCCGCGAACCGTACCGGTTCACGGTCCGCCACCTGCTCTGCGTCACCGGTCCGGCCGGGTTGCCCCGGCTGGACCGGGTGCTCATCGCCGCGACCAGCGACGGCAGTTACCCGGTCGTACTGGAGGCCGGTGACCCACCGCTGTGGACGGCGTTCGGCACCGCACCCCGACCGGCGCTGCTGATCGACGTGGCGGCGCAGGTGGACCACCCCACTCCGGCCGCGCCGCCGGTGCTGCAACCGCTGCGGTTGCGGCAACTCGACGTGCGCAGCCTCAGTGGGCGGGTCGTCGGCCCCCAGGAGCAGCCACTGGCCGCGATGCGGGTCGAGCTGCCCGCCACCGGCTCCGCCACCCGCACCGACACCGAGGGCCGGTTCCTGATCGTCGGTGTCCCGCACGACCCCGAGCACCCGAGCCCGGTCCGGCTGCGGCTGAGCGGACGCGGGCTCGTCCTCACCGCCGACGTCGACCCGGCCGAGGACGACATCGTCATCGTCTGCGCGCCACCGACCCACTGACACCCACAGGCACAGGAGGACCGATGCCCAGTTACTTCTCCCCCGGCATCTATGTCGAGGAGGTCCCCAGCGGCGCCCGACCGATCGGGCCGGCGAGCACCAGCATCGCCGCTTTCGTCGGCGTCGCCCCGGATCGCTCCGCCCATCTGGGCAAGGCGGTGCCGGTCAACAACTGGACGGAGTTCCTGCGGCTCTTCGCCAGTGGGGAGCGGGTGGAGAGCACCCCGTTGGCACGGGCGGTCTTCGGCTTCCTGGACAACGGGGGCGCCCGCTGCTGGGTGGTCAACGTCGGCGAGGGTGGCGCGATCACCGGCTCCGGGCAGCGGCGCGGGGGTCTGCAACTGCTGGAGGCCGTCGACGAGATCTCGATCATCGCCGCGCCCGGCTTCCACGACGTGGTGTCGCACGAGGCCCTGCTCAGCATGGCCGAGCGCACCCGCACCATGGTCGCGATCTGCGACCCGGCGCCGGACATCGACGACATCTCCGCGTTGACCCGGGTGGCCACGCCGTCCTCCGGCAAACCCCCCAAGCCCGCCGAGGGTACGGGCGGCGGTCCCGGCGGCGGCGCGGCCCAGCCGGGCGGCTCCGGCGGCCACGAGGGGGCCGCCTACCGGCCGCGCCAGTCCGAGTTCGGCGCGTTCTACTACCCCTGGCTGCGGGTGCGCGACCCGATCAGCGGCGAGTTGGAGCTCACCCCGCCGAGCGGGCACCTGGCCGGCATCTGGGCCCGCACCGATGCCCTGCGCGGGGTGCACAAGGCACCGGCCAACGAGCCGGTGCGCGGCGCCGTCGACCTGGGCTACCTGGTCACCCGACCGGAACACGACGTGCTCAACCCCAAGGGTGTCAACGTGATCCGCTACTTCGCCGGCGAGGGCATCCGGGTCTGGGGCGCCCGTACGCTCGCCGCCGAGGCCAGCGAGTGGCGCTACCTCAACGTCCGACGCCTCAGCATCGCCATCGAGCAGGCCATCGCCAACGGCACCCGGTGGATGGTCTTCGAGCCCAACGACTTCACCCTCTGGCGTTCGATCCGGCGCGACATCGGGGCGTTCCTCACCCGCGTGTGGCGCGACGGCGCGCTGCTGGGGCGCAGCCCGGAGGAGGCGTTCTTCGTCAAGTGCGACGAGGAGACCAACCCGCCGGACGTCCGCGACGCGGGCATGGTGATTGCCCACATCGGCATCGCGGTCGTCAAGCCCGCCGAGTTCGTGGTGTTCAAGCTGAGCCAGTGGGCCGGCGGCACCGAGACCGAGACGATCGGAGGCTGACATGCCCACCACCGCCACCCCGCAACCCGGGGCCCCGGTCGACCCGTACCGGGCGTACAACTTCCGACTGCTCATCAACGGCGTCACCAACGGCCACTTCACCGAAATGACCGGGTTGGAAGTGAACATCCCCGGGCAGCCGTACCGGGAGCACGGCCTGGGTCGGATGCGGATGGTGCCCGGCCAGGCCGAGTACGAGCCGGTGACCCTGCACTTCGGCCTCACCGCCTCCCGCGAGTTGTGGGACTGGGTGAACGCCACCGCCCAGGGCACCCTCAACCGGCGCAACGTCTCCGTGGTGCTGCTCGACTCGGTCGGGACGGCCGAGGTGCTGCGCTGGAACCTGATCGACGCCTGGCCGACACGGTGGCGCGGGGCACACCTCAACACCCTCAGCCACGAGATCGCCATCGCCTCGCTGACCCTGCGCTACGAGGGCCTGGAGCTGGAGACCGGCGGTGCCACCGCGCCGACGCCCGCGTAGCTGGCTGGCCGGCCGACTGCGCTCGGCGGCCGGAGCGGTGCAGCGCCTCGCCGGGCGGGTCGAGCCTGCCGGCCACCTTCCGCCGCCGTCGCAGACGCCCGAGGCGGCCCCACGCCGTTTCGGGGAACCGCCGCGGCACTGGCTGGACCTGGTCGCCGCCCACGCGCCCGGGCTGCTGCACGACCTGGACCTCGACCCGCCCCCGGCCGGCAACGCCGGGGCCGGGGTCCGGGACGGCGGGCAGGGCGACCCGACCGGTCGAATCGACGCCGAGGGCGCGGACCCGGTCGCGAACGCCAGGTCCGGCAGGCTCAGCGGGCTCGGCGGATCCGGCAGGCTCGGCGGGCTCGGCAATGAGGTGGGCGTGGGCGGTCCCGGTGCGAGCGGGGACAACGGGCCGACCAGGTCGCGGGCCGAGGGCCGCACCGGCAGGGCGGCCCGCCCGTCGCGAGCCGGTGACCAGCCCGACGGTACGCGGACCGATGCTGCCGGCCCGCCCGGCGACGGAACGCCCTCGTCCAACTCGGACCTGACCACCCCGCCGGCGGGATCCACCTGGCCGGACGCGTCGACCCCGCCAGCCGGATCGACCTGGCCGGCGGAACCGGGCGCGGCGGTGCCTCCGGTACGGCGGACGGCCCGCGTCGACACCACTGCACACGACACCACGGCCCACGACACCACGGCCCCCGACGCCACGGCCCACGATGCCGCGACCGTCGACAGCACGGCCCTTGACGCGAGCGGGCTGCCCCGGGCGGACGGACCCCGACCGCCGGTCCGTTCCATGGTCTTCGGGCCGCACGGTGCGCCGAGCGACCGCCCGCACCGGGTCGAGGCCACCCGAACCACCTCACACCCACTCCGGGACGCACGGCGGTCCGGCGAGGTCGACCACCAGCGTTCCACCAGCTCGTTTCCCGCGCGACCCACCACCGACCGGCTCCCGGGTGGCCGCGACGGGTTCGGGGGCCACTCGGACGGTCAGCCCCGGCCCAGGGAGGACCGGAGCGGGCACCCGCGTGGCGATGCGCAGAACGCGGCCCGGACGTCTCGAGCGGACGCAGTGGCTGTGCGGGGCAGCGACGGGAACGGGCCGACCCGGGGCGGGGTCGACGCATCCTGGACCGGGTGGACGGCGACGAGCGCCGGGACTGCGCGCGGTGACCTGGATCGCCTGGCGGACCGTGGACCGTGGCTGGCACTGCCCGGTGAACCGGCGCCACCCGGGCACCCGGCCGCACGGCGCGACGCGGGGACGGGAGCGGCCGGCGGCGGACGACCGACGGGCATCGACGAGCCGCCGCCCCGCCCAGCGGCCCGGAGCGTCGACCCGTGGCCGGCACTGCCCGACGACTCCGCACTGTGGTCGGTCGCCGGGGCGGCGCTGGACACCGCCCAGCTGACCCGACTGGACCGGGAACAGGCGGGTGACTGATGGAACGCGTCGCCTTTCTCATCGACTCCTCCGGCGTTCGGGTGGACTGCCTGCTCAACCCGGAGACCGTGCAGGTGACCCGGCTCGCCGGCGTACGGCAGCGGGGTGCCGGCGGCGGGCAGCTCACCGGGGCCGGTCTGGCCGACGACCCGCTGGTCTTCACCGGTGGTGGCCGTACCGAGCTGGTGCTCGACCTGCTCTTCGACGTCGACTTCGTGGAGGCGCAACTGCGTCCGGCCGACGTTCGGGTGCTCACCCGTCCGCTGTGGATGTTGGCGGAGAATTCCACTGCCGAGCATGGTTGGTTGCGACCGCCGTTGGTCCGGTTGGTCTGGGGCAAGACCTGGAACGTGCCAGGTGTGATCGTCGCGGTGGCGGAACGGTTCGACGCGTTCACCGGCACCGGGTCGCCGCGGCGGTCCTGGCTGCGGCTGAAGCTGGTCCGCGCCGCCGAGACGGCCGATCAGGCCGAGGCCGGCTTCGCCGAGGAGTTGGCCGCCGCGAGCACCCCGACCGCCGCGCCGGGCAGCGCGGTGATCGCCGCTGGTGACGGCGCGGCCGAGCCGGGTCGCTCCGGTGTGCGTTTCGATCTGCTGGCCAACGACGCGCTGGGCTCGCCGCTGCGCTGGCGGCTGCTGGCCGAACACAACCGGATCACCGATCCCCTGGCCGTGCCGGCCGGCACCACTCTCGCCGTGCCACCGAGCGCCGGCACCGCTCCGGTGACCGGGTTGGCGCGGGCGGTGGCGGGTGTGGTGGGCGCGGGAGCGTCGTACCTGGGCGCCTCGATCGCCGACGCGCCGTGGAACGCGCCGACCGGCCCGGCCGCCGCCACCCCGAGCGCGTCCGGCAGTCCCGGGGGTACGCCGTGACCAGCCTCGCGCCCCGGGCGTTGGTCGTCCTGCTGGACGGCGTCGAGCTGGTCGGCGCGGCTCGTCAGCGGGTCCGCTCGGTGCGGGTGGCGGCCCGGCTCAACCAGCCCACCCAGACCGAGCTGGTGCTCGCCACCACCGCCGCGACCGGCGCGTTCGACCCGCCGGTACGCCCCGGCACGGCGCTCGACGTCCGGCTCGCCGACCACGAGGACGCCCTGTTCACCGGCGAGGTCACCTGCGTGGAGGTGGAGTTCGCCGCCGACGGGGCGGCAGTGCTGCGGTTGCGGGCGTACGACCCGCTGCACCGGCTGCGCAAGCGGCAGGGGTTGCGGGTCTTCACCTCGGTGACCGCCGCCGAGCTGGCGCAGGAGTTGTGCGGCGCGGTGGGGCTGGCGGTGACCGCCGAGGTCGACGGCCCTCGGTTGGAGCGGCTGCTCCAGCACCGGCACAGCGACCTTGAGCTGCTGCGCGAGGTGGCTGGCCGGGCCGGGCTGCACCTGGCCGCCGACGGTGACGGTGTCCGGCTGGTCACCCTCGCGGGCTACGGGGAGCCGGTCACGTTGACGCTCGGCGCGGGGATGCACAGCCTCCGGGTTGCCCTGAACACCGACCAGGCCAGCGGTGCCAGTGCGGCCCTGGGCTGGCACCCACAGCGGGCCGAGGTGATCAGCCAGCAGGTCGACGAGGCGCGCTGCGGGCGACCCGCCGACGACCGCCCGGACCCGGCCGATGTGGGCGCCGACGGCGTTCGCACCGCGGTGGACCAGCCCGGCCGCAGCGACGACGAGTTGGCGGCGCTGGCCCAGGCCCGCCTCGACAGCCGCGCGGCGGCGCTGGCAACGGCCGAGGGGGTGGCCGAGGGCGACCCGGCGCTACGGCCGGGCCGCCGCGTCGACCTCGGCGGGGTGCCCGACCCGGTCGCCGGGACGTACGTGCTGACCGAGGTCGTGCACACCGTGGACGGCAACGGGCACCTGACCCGGTTCTCCACTGTGCCGCCGGCCACCCCGGCGACCCCGACCGGCGGCGCGGTGGTCACCCTCGGCAGCGTCACTGACGTCGCCGACCCGGACGGGCTGGGCCGGGTCCGGTTGACCCTGCCGGCGTACGGGGACCTGGACGCCGGCTGGCTGGCCGTGCTCTGCCCCGGGGCCGGGCCGGGCAAGGGCCTGGTGGCGCTCCCCGATCCGGGCGACACGGTGCTCGTGGTGCTGCCCGGCGGCGAACCGGCCTCGGGCATCGTGCTCGGCTCGCTGTTCGG
Organism: Micromonospora sp. NPDC049049; assembly: GCF_040649115.1. Taxonomy (NCBI): domain Bacteria; kingdom Bacillati; phylum Actinomycetota; class Actinomycetes; order Micromonosporales; family Micromonosporaceae; genus Micromonospora; species Micromonospora sp. NPDC049049. Next base: position 204,270 of record NZ_JBEZEX010000006.1, read on the forward strand.
CGCGGTCGAGCCGTACGACGCGGGCATCGACGACGGAAAGGCCCGCCGCTGGACGATGCGCACCGCCGGCGGACAGTCGATCGTCGTCGACGACGTACGGCGCAGCCTGCGGCTGGGCACCGAGGGCGGCAGCTTCTTGGAGCTGACCCCCGACCTGGCCACCCTGCACGCGGCGGCCGACCTGGTGATCTCCGCACCCGGCCGGGCCATCGTGGTGCGCGCCCGCAGCGTGGACTTCCTGCACGCCGCCTCGACCGAGGACCCGACCACCGCGGCGGAGCAGGCCCGAACGCTTGCCCGCGCCCACCACGAAGGAGGCGGCTGATGCGCTGGATCCACCGGGACTCCGTGATCACCTGCGATCACGACGGCCGGGTCGAGAACCGACCCTCGCGGGAGTGGGTGACCGTCACCGGTGTGCCCGTGCTCGTCGACGACGACCCGGAGGGACGCAAGATAGTCGCCTGCCCGAACTACGGCCCGACCATCAAGCCGTGCACCACGACACTCACCGTGCGCGTCGGATACAGCGACTGGGTTCGCGTCGACGGGCACCGGGTGGTGCTGTCGCACCTGGAGGGGTTCACCAACGGCACACCGCCGGGGCTGGTCAAGCACACGGTGCGCGACCCCCGCCAGCAGTTCCTGGGGGCGGACCGATGAGGGCGTTCCGTTTCGTTGGCGCCGGCTTCGACGCCGGACGCACCGGCGGGTTGGCGCTCACCGCGGCCGGCGGCCTGGCGATGACCGATGGCGACGAGAGCGTACGGCAGGCGCTGTTCCTGCTCCTGTCGACGACGCCGGGCGAGCGGCTGATGCGACCCGGGTACGGCTCCCGGCTGCACCGGTTGGTCTTCGCGCCCAACGACGACACGACTGCCGGTCTGGCCATTCACTACGTCCGGCAGGCCATCGCCCGGTGGGAGCCCCGGGTCGAGGTGATCGACGTGGACGCCGGGCCGGACCCGGACGACGCGTGGCGCCTGGTGATCCGGTTGGACTACCGGGTGCGGGCCAGCCTGACACCCGGGCAGCTGGTCTTCTCCGTGGATCTGCTCCCCGTCGACGAGCCCGCTGAGGGAGGAGCGTCATGACGCTGCCCGTGCCGCACCTGGACGATCGCGGTTTCCTCGACCTGGTCACCGAGGCCCGGGAACGGATCCGGCAGTCCTGCCCGGCGTGGACCGACCTGTCGGCGCACGACCCCGGCATGGCGCTGGTGGAGACGTTCGCACACCTCACCGAGGTGATGATCTACCGGTTGAACCAGTTGCCGGAGAAGGCGTACGTCTCGTTTCTGAACCTGCTCGGGGTCACCCGCCACGCGCCGACAGCGGCCTGGGCGGACGTCCGGTTCACCCGTACCGGCACCGACCGCGGCGCGGTCCGGATCCCGGCCGGGCTGCGGGTCGCCGCAGCCCGGGGCGCGGACCCCCGGCCGGTCGTGTTCGTCACCACCGAGCCGACGCTGCTGCCCGCCGACGAGACGTCGGTGACGGTGCGGATGCACCACTGCGAACCGGTCGAGGCGGAGCTGCTCGGGGTGGGCACCGGCCAGCCGGGGCAGGTGCTGCGCGCGACGCACGCGCCGCTGACACGCACCGCCGAGGCACTGGACCTGCTGCTCGGGGTGGAGGTGGCGGCCGGCACCGTCGAGCTGGGCGCGGCGGCCCGCGAGCACGACGGCCGCACGTTCGAGATCTGGCAGCCCGTCGACAGCTTCGCCGGGCTCGGCCCGCAGGCCAAGGCGTACCTGGTCGACCGGTGCTCCGGCACTGTCATCTTCGCCCCGGCCCTCGACCTGCGACCGCCCGCCGGGACGACCCCGCACGGCGAGGCCACCGCCGACGCGGCCGCGCCGACGAGCACCGCGCCGCCGGTGACCGTCGCGGCGGTGCCGCCGGCCGGACGGCAGATCCGGCTCTGGTACCGCGCCGGTGGCGGGCCGACCGGCAACGTGGCGGCGGGCACGCTGACCAGCCTGCGCGACCCACTACCCGGGGTACGCGTGGACAACCCCACGCCGGCGGCCGGCGGCCGGGAGATGGAGGCGCTGGAGTCGGTGCTCCTGCGCGGCCCGTACGAGTTCTTCGCCCAGCAACGGGCGGTCACCGCCCGCGACTTCGAGGTCCTCGCGACCAGCTCCGGCGCGGTGGCGCGGGCGCGGGCGTTCACCCGCGCGGCGGTGTACAGCTTCGCCCGGCCGGGCGAGGTCGAGGTGGTGCTGGTGCCGTACGTGCCGGAGGCGGCCCGACCGGGCGGGCGGCTGCCGGTGGCGGTGCTGCGCGAGCACGAGGTGCCCGAGGCGCGCCACCGGGTCGAGGCGGACCTGGAGGAACGCCGGATGGTCGGCATCCGCTCCCGGGCCACCTGGGCACGGTTCAAGGCGGTGTCCGTGCGGGCCCGGGTGGTGGTCCGCCGCGAGGAGGACGTTGACGCGGTCCGCCGCCGCATCCACGACCGGCTGCACCAGACGTTGAGTCCGCTGCCCACGGCGCTCAACCCGACCGGCTGGCCGTTCGGCGAGCCACTGCGGGCGTCCAACGTGTACCGGCTGCTGGAGCACGCCGAGCCGGGGGTGCGCTACGTCGAGTCGGTGCGGTTTGTGGTCGACGAGGCCCCCGACGCCGACGTCCGCGCCCTCGCCGTGGACCAGTACCAGCCGCGCACCTGGTACGCCGGGCGCGGCCCGGTGCTGTTCCGCTCCAGCAACGGAGGCGCCGGTTGGGAACCGGCCGGTCGCTTCGACGACGAGACGGTGCTGCGGGTGGCGCCCGCGCCCGCGCCGGTACGGCCGGGCATCGTCGCGCGTCCCGGCTCGGTGGCCGTGGTGACGCTGCGCGCCTCGGGCGGCTCCCGGGTGCACCTGAGCACCGACCTGGGCGAGACGTGGTCGCTGCTCACCGACCTCGACTCGCGGATCTCCGACGTGGCCTGGCTGGACCGCGACGGCGCGGGCGCGCTGCTGGTGGCCACCGACACCGGCCTGTACGAGGTGTCGCTGCTGCCCGGGGCGGTGCCGTTGCAGATCCTGGTCGACCCGTCCGACGCCGACCGGGGCTTCTACGCGGTCCGCACGTTCGTTTCCGAGCGGGGTGCGCCGGGGGTGGCGGTGGCGGCGCAGGCCAGCTTCGGGGTGTACCTGTCGACGACCGGCGGCCGACCCGGCAGTTTCACCCACGTCGGGCTGGCCAACGTGGACAACCGGGTCCTCGCCGTGCAGTACGACGGCCCAGCCACCCTGCTCTGGAGCGGCGCGGGCGAGCCGGATCCGAAGAAACCCGGGCAGGGCTGCCACCGCACCCGGCTGTTCGAGTCGGACGTGAAGTGGCAGTCGATGCAGAGCGGGTGGATCGGCGGCACCTGCCGGGACCTCGCGTTCGTCGGTCAGCAGGCGGTGGCGGCCACGCAGAGCGGTGGGGTGCTGCGGCTGGACACCCTGGCCGCCCAGCCGCAGTGGCAGGCGGTGTCGGTCAACTGCGGGCTGCCGTTGCGGGACCGGACCCGGTTCGTGCCGGTGGACGCCATCGCGGTGAGCGGCCCGACGGCCGGAAGCGCGGCCGCTGGCGGCACCGGCGCGGCGGAGCGGCTGATCCTGGCCAGCGGCGAACGCGGCGTGCACCGCAGCGCCGACGCCGTCACCTGGACGCCCAGCGCCAACCAGGCCACCGCCGACGTGGTGACCGTCCCGGATACCTGGCTGCTCTGCTCCGGCGAGCACGACATCGAGGTGGTGCGCCAGGATGCGACGTTCGGCGATTGAACGGCTGCTGCCCGCCGCCTACCAGCGGGCCTGCGTGCCCGGCAGCGTGCTCTGGGCGCTGCTGGACGTGATGGAGGGGCTGCACGCCCCGGACGAGGCGATCCTCGCCGAGGTGGATGCGCTCTTCGACCCGTACCGGGCGCCGGACGGGCTGGTCGTGCGGTTGACCCGCTGGGTGGCGATGGATCACGTGGTGGCCTCGCCCCGACCGGACACCCCGCTGCCGCTGCCGGTGGGTCGGCTGCGCGACCTGGTGGCCAACGCCGCCCTGCTGGCCCGCTGGCGCGGCACCCCGTACGGGATGCGCCGGGCCCTGGAGTTGGCCACCGGGTTGTCGGGCTTCGCCATCGACGAGCCTCCCGAGCGGGCCTTCCACGTCGTGGTGCGGGTGCCGGTCGCCGCCGCCGGTCAGCTCGCCGTGATCACCCGCATCGTCGAGGCGGAGAAACCCGCCTCGGCCACTGTCGAGATCGTCCTGGAAGAGGAGTCGTCATGACCACCGAGTGGGCGGTCGTCGCCGCCGCCGAGCAGTTCACCCTCGACCCGCGCAACAGCGGCGAGCTGACCTTCACCGTCTCCAACCCGGGCAACGCGCCGGACACCGTGGTGTTCGACGTGGCACCCGGTGACGGCTCGCAGCGGGCCTGGTTCACCGTCGCCGAACCCCAACGCGTGGTACCCGGGCAGGGCTCGGTGTCGTTCCTGGTCAAGCTCGCCGTGCCGGCCGGCACCGCGCCCCGGCGCTACGACATGACCGGGTTCGCGTACTCGGCCAACACCGCGCCGGAGGAGAGTTCCCGCTCCAGCGGCCGGGTCACCTACGAGGTGCGGGCGGTAGCGCCGCCACGGCGTACCCCGTGGTTGTGGATCGCCGCCGCGGCGGCGTTGGTGCTGGTGGTGGTCGCCGTGGGGGTGGTGTTGCTGACCCGCGACGGCGAGCCGACCCCCGGCGAGCCGCGGGTGGTCACCGTCGAGGCGGAGAGCCTGGTGGAGGGCGCGCTGGTGGAGTCTCCGACGAAGAGCGCCGCGAAGGTGGAGGCGCAACCCAACTGCTGCGGGGTGACCTGGTCCGGCGACAAGCAGTTGTTCTTCCAGGGGTTGGCCATCGGCGACAAGGTCACCGTGACGGTGCAGATCCCGGCCGACGGCACCTGGCGTTTCACCACGGTACGCACCACCTCCCTCGACTACGCCAACACCGTCTTCGTCATCGACGGCCGCCAGGTCGGGGGGACGTTCCTCGGCTTCACCCCGACGGTGCGCAAGACGGAGTTCCTGGACGTCGGCACTGTCCAACTCACCAAGGGCCCGCACCAGGTCACGCTCCTGGTGGTGGGCAAGACGCAGGGCACGAACCGCTACTTCGCGGGCGTCGACGAGATCCGGTTCACCGAGGTCGTGGCGCAGGCCGTGGCGCGATGAGTGGACGGCAGAAGGCGCTGCTGGGGTTGTTCGCCGTCCTGCTGGTCGCGCTGTTCGTGGTAGCGGCCGGAACGAGCCGCGACGACCGGGGGGATCCGGGGGCCCGGCACGGGTTCGTCGACCGGTTGGGCGCGCTGGGCGGCGAGCGTTCCGCTGTGGATCCGCTGACGGTCAGCGCCGACTGCGCCGACGAGACCGGCCGGCTGGCGTTCTCCGGCAGTTGCGTGGTGCGGGTGGCGGATCCCGGCGGGCTGCGCACCCTCGTGCTGCGCAGCGCGGCACGGTTCACGGTCGTCGCCCCGGCGCCCGGCGACGCCGACCTGACCATCCGCGACGAGGTCGAGCCGGCCGCGGACGGCACCGGCGCGGTGGCGAAGATCGCCGTCGACCAGGCCACCGAGGTGGGCCTGGCCTGCCCCGGCCTGGGCGGCTGCACGGTCGTCGTGGCCACCTCCTGAATCGACAGGGACCGAGAGGAAGGTGCCGCCGTGGGTGATCTGCGCAAGCCGTTCCTGCTGATGGCCATGCTCGCCATCGTCCTGGCGATCGGGGTGGAGCTCGGCGCTGGGCTGCTGCTCGGCGGCGCCGACGCCGGCGCGGCCCTCGCCGACAGCGCCGGCGCGCTGGACGTGGAGATCGACGACGTGTCCGGGGTCAGCGAACCGTCCGGTCGGGGCACCGGCTACCTGGCGCTGATCGACGCGGTGGCGGTCTGGAGCACCGGGCTGTTCTGCCTGGGGCTGCTGCTGCCCGAGCGCGTCCAGGGTCGGGTGCAGGGCGTCGCCAGCCTGATCTTCTCGATCATCCTGATCATCGTCGGGTTGGTCGCGCTGGTCGTCGCGTTCGTCGAGCTGATGATCATGGTGTCGCTGTTCCTGGCCGTCCCGTTCGGCACCCTGGCCTACCTGGCGCTGTGGGGCTTCTTCCCGGTCGGTGAGGCGGCGGTGCTGCTCGGGCTGGTGCTGCTGCTCAAGCTGGTGTGGGCCGGGATGCTGGTGCTGGCCCAACCGCGTTTCCTGCAGAACAAGGGCCTCGTCCTGCTGATCCTCACCACCCTGCTGTGCACTGTCGTGCTGGAGTTCCTGCACAACCTGGTGCCGGTGATCCTGGTCAGCATCGTCGACGACGTGGCGGCGCTGGTCTTCGCGATCATTGCGATCATCTGGGGCCTGGTGCTGTTGATCGGCTCCATCCCGGCGATCGTCAAGGCCATCCGGGTAACGGCCGCCCTTCCGAGCCGTTGACCTTAGCGGTATCGGCAGCGCCTGGGTCGATTGTCTGTGACCCTGACGGCGTGGACGAGACGCCGGGCCGCGACGCCGTGGAGCTGCGCGTGCACGGCATCTCCGGCGTCACCGCCGAGCGGATCCTCGATCACCCGATCGTGACCCGGGTCGCCGGGAACACGCATGCGGGCTTCTTCCGGCCCCGGCCTGGCAGCGGCACCGCCGGCGGAGCCACCGACGGGGTTGCCGTCGAGGCGTACCGCTGGGGTTCGCTGACCGCCGGCGCGGCGGTACGGACGGCCTCGATGTTGCTGCTGCTCCCCTTCATGTTGAGCAACCTGGCGATCTGGCTCCGGCCGGCGGGGCACGACAGGTGGGGGCTGCTCGGCCTGCTGTGCCGGGTGCTCGCCGGCACCCTCACGGCCACGTTCGTGCTGGCGGCGGTGGGCGTCACACTCGACCTGGTCGGCTGGCAGTGCGTGCCGTACCCCGGGTGCCGAGCCAGCCGCCCCTACCTGGCCTGGTTGCACACCGTCCCGACCGGGCCCCGGCTGGCCCTGCTGTCGATCGTCCCCCTGCTGGCGCTGTGGGTCGTCTGGGCCATCGGCACCCGGTCGGCGCGGGCCTTCGAGGGGTTCGGCCCGTCGGCGGCGCAACCCCGGTCCGACGACCGGGACCAGAGCCTCACCGACGCCGGTTTCTGGCAGGACGCGCACGTCACCGGTTGGCTACGGCAGGTCCATGTGGTGCTCGGCATCGGGACGCTGAACGTCGCACTGCTGGCCGGCGTCGCACCGGGCGGGATCGGTCACGTCGTGCTGTTCGTGATCGCCGTCGGCCTGCTCGGGGCTAGCGTGGTGCTCCTCGCCCTGCCCGTGCCGACCACCCCGGTGCGGGCCCGACGGATCCTGCGAACCCTGTGGGCGACCACAGCGGTGACGACCGTGTTGTGCCTCGGCTCGGCCACGCTGGCGGACGCGACACCGTCCGGCTCGGGCAAGCTGCCCGGGTACGAGGGCGCCGCCGCGGGGGTGGTCGCCACGCAGGGTGTCCTGCTCGTCGTGCTCACCGTCGTCACTTACGCCCGCCAGCGTGCCGCCCCCGGCGACGAGCGTCCCGTCCTGCGCGGGCTGGGCACCCCGGTCATGGCTGCGGCGGCGGTGAGCATCGGCGCTGCCTTCACCGCGACTCTGGTCTACCGCGTCGCCGACGCCCTCGACCACGGCGACATCCCCGACCCGATCCGGCCCAACCCGCCGATCGTCGGCCCGCTGGACCCGCCGGTGGCCTACTGGTGGGCAGCGCTCGCCGGGCTCGCCGCGCTGCTGATCGGCGCGGCGGTGACCTCCGTGACCCTCCTGCTGAGCCGACGACGGCGGCGGCGGTTGGCGGCACGGATCATCGAACGGGACTACCCCGACGTGCCGGCGGCGGACGCGCACCGGCTGCGCCTGGTCCGGGAGACCATCGCCCGGTCCCGGGTCACCGAGGAGCTCGGCCCGGTGCTGCTCGCGTTCCTGTTGATCGCGTCGCTCGGGCTGGCCACCGTCGCCTTCGACGTGATCGGGATCGGTCCCACCCAGCTCGCGGACCGGCTGGGCGGGGACGGCCGCGCGGCCGTCGTGCTCGCCTACGTCACCGACGCCGGTGTCTGGGTGATCAGCCTGCTGGTGATCTGCCTGCTGATCCTCGGGTTCCGCGCGTACCGGTCGGCGCAGACCCGGCGGGTGGTGGCGGTGCTGTGGGACCTGGGCACCTTCTGGCCCCGGACGGTCCACCCGTTCGCGCCGCCCTGCTACGCGGCCCGCGCCGTCCCGGAGCTGGCGAAACGGGTCACCGGGCTCACCGCGCGGGGCCCGGTGGTCATCTCCGGGCACAGCCACGGCTCGGTGCTCGCCGCCGCCACCATCCTGCACCTACCGCCGGCCGTGCTGACCCGGGTGTCGCTGTTGACCTACGGGTCACCGCTGCGGCGCACCTACGCGCGGCTCTACCCCGCGTACTTCGGACCGCGGACGCTGCACGACCTGGGTGGGCGGATCGGGTGGCGGTGGCGCAACCTGTGGCGGGACACCGACCCGATCGGCGGGCCGATCTTCCCGCCGGGCTCGCCCGGAACACCGCCGGACGTCGACGTCCGACTGCGTGATCCCCGCAGCCTGACCATCGACCCGGCGGACACCGTGCCGCCGCCGATCGAAGGACACTGGCCGTACCACACCCAGGCCGCGTACCAGGTCGCGATCCGTGAGCTGATCGACCGGTCCGGTTGATCCGCACTCACGGCGTCAGCGCGACCAGGGCCGTCACCGCGTCCCGGTCCAGGGTCCCGTCGGCCACCCACACCCGGTATCGGCCGTGCCGGCTCCCACCGGCCGGCACCACCGCCGGACGGTCGAACGCGAACGCCACACAGACCCCCGGATACATCCCGGTCCGCACGAACCACCTGTCGTCGCGGCCGAGCCCCGAGAAGACCAGGGTGTACGCCCCGCCGCCCGACCGGGCGCCGGTCAGCGCGAGCCACGACGCCGCGCTGCCGTTGACCGTCTCCTCCCCGACCGCGTCGGCGGTGAACACCGCCGGTTCGCCGTCGGCGGCGGCCCGCCAGAAGAACCCGCCGTAGCCGGCCCCACCCTGGCGGCCGTTGGTGGCCGGACTGCCCAGCCGGATCTCCCGGTCGTCCGGGGCGACGAGGACGGACTCCACGTCGAGGCGCCAGGCGTCCGGCGTGACCACCGACGCGGCGAGCCACCTCCGCTCGGTCAGCAGCACCCCGCCGGTCCGGTCGCGCCACTGGAGATCGTGCGCGTACCGACTGGGGGTCCGTTCGACCTCACCGGTGTGCGCGATGACGCCGTGGTCGTCGCGCCAGGTGTAGCCGAGGTCGCGGACGTAGGTGCGCCCGCCCCAGAGGTTGCTGCCGTCGACGTCCTGGACCGCGAGGGACGCGCCGAGGTGCCACACGTGGTCGGCGGGGAGCGCGTCGGTGACCACCGTTCCGCCGAGCGTACGCACCGGGTGCAGGTACGGCCGGGGACCGTGCCGCGCGTCCAGCGCCGGGTCGAGCACGTACTCGGCCACCTCCGTGGCCCCGACCGTCAGCCGCACCGGCTCCCCGCTCACGGCAGCTCCCCAGGACCGGCGACGGCGACGGCGACCGGCCGGCGATTGGCGACGGCGTGCAGGGCTGCCACCGTGTAGCCGGCGAGGATCGGCACCGCGACCGGGGTGACCAGGACGGTGAGCAGCCCGGCGAGCGTGACGAGCCCGGTGAGCGCCGCCCAGCGGGTGGGCGCGTCGAGGCAGGCGCGCGCGGCGGAGCGGGCCGAGGCCCGCCACCGCACGCCCCCGTTGCCGCCCACCTCGACGACGACCAGCCCGGCGTACCCGGTCAGGCCGGCCGCGACCAGCGCCGTCACCAGCAGCGCAGCCGGCCCACCCGGCACCCGGCCGGTGGCCAGCGCCGCCAGGTCGGCGGCGAGCAGCGCGGTGGCGGCGAGCGCGAGCAGGCTGACCGGCACACCGGGCAGCACCGCGCGGCCGAACCGGCGCACTGTCGTGCGTGCCGAGGGCCAACTGCCGGTACGCGTCCAGTCGTGCACCGCCGCGCTGGCCGTGCCCGCCGCCGCGGCGGCGGTGAGCAGGGGGACCGCCGCGAGGGTCAGCAGGATGCCCAGCAGTGCCAGGTCCGCGGCGTCGCGGGCGACGTCGCGCCAGTCCCGCTGCCCGCCGGTGTCCACGGGTTCAGCCCTTGATGCCACTGGTGTTGATCCCCTCGACGAGCATCCGCTGGAACGCGACGAAGAACAGGAAGACCGGCAGCAGCGACAGCACCGACATGGCGAACATCGGGCCGACCGCGCTCTGGCTGGTCGAGTCGATGAACAGGGTCAGCGCGACCGGGACGGTGTAGTCCTCCAGTTGGGACAGGAAGACCAGTTGGCGGAAGAAGTCGTTCCAGGTCCAGATGAACGAGAAGATCGCCGTGGTGACCAGCGCCGGGCGGCTCAGCGGCAGGATGATGTGCCGGAAGATGCCGAACGGGCCGGCGCCGTCGATGCGGGCCGCCTCGTCCAGCTCCCGGGGTACGCCCCGCATGAACTGCACCATGAGGAAGACGAAGAACGCCTCGGTGGCCAGGAACTGCGGGATGAGCAGCGGCAGGTACGGCCAGTCACCGCCGACCAGCCCGAGCGTGCGGAACAGGATGTACTGCGGCACGATCAACACGTGCTGCGGCAGCAGCAGCGTGCCGATCATGACGGCGAACCACATGCCGCGCAGCCGGAACCGCAGCCGGGCGAAGGCGTACGCGGCCAGCAGGCAGGAGAGCCCGTTGCCGACGACGGTGAGCAGGCTGACCATGGCGCTGTTGAGGAAAAATCGGCCGAAGCTGACGTCGAAGTTGGACCACCCGGCGGTGTAGTTGCCCGGGGTGAACCGTTCGGGCAGCAGCCCGACGTTGTTGACGATCTCCTCCTGGGACTTCAGCGAGGTGCCCACCATCCAGATCAGCGGGTAGAGCACCACGGCGACGATCGCCACCAGGATCAGCAGTCGCAGCACGGGCCGGCCGCCGGGGCGTCGGCGCACGTTCGGCGGCGCTGCGGTCGTCGGGGTCACCGCCACCATCACCGGTCCTCCCCGTCGGAGTAGTGCACCCAGAACCGTCCGGTGCTGAAGAAGATCGCGGTGATGACCGCGATGGCGAGCAGGAACACCCAGGCCATCGCCGAGGCGTAGCCCATGTTGAGGTCGGTGAAGCCGGTGATGTAGAGGTTCAGCGTGTACATCAGGGTGGAGTCGACCGGCCCGCCGGTGCCGTTGCTGAGCACGAACGCGGCGGTGAAGCCCTGGAAGCCGTTGATGGTCTCCAGCACCAGGTTGAAGAAGATGACCGGGGAGAGCATCGGCAGGGTGACGTTGCGGAACTGGCGGAACCGGCCGGCCCCGTCGACGGACGCGGCCTCGTACAGCTCGGTGGGCACCTGCTTGAGCCCGGCCAGGAAGATCACCATCGGTGCGCCGAACTGCCAGATGGCCAGCACCATCAGTGTTTCGAGGGCCCAGTCGGGGTCGTTGACCCACGGTTTGCCGGTGATGCCGAAGAGACTCAACAGCGAGTTGAACGCGCCGTCGCGGTTGAACATGTTGACCCAGACGATGGCGAGCGCGACGCTGCCGCCGAGCAGGGACGGCAGGTAGAACAGCCCGCGGAACAACCCGACGCCGCGCCAGGCGCGGTTGAGCAGCAGCGCCACGCCGAGCGCCGCGGCCAGCTTCAGCGGTACGGCGATCAACGCGAAGGTCAGCGTGACCCGCACCGCGTGCCAGTACGACGGGTCGGCGGTGAACATCCGCTCGTAGTTGGCCAACCCCACCCACTCCACCTCGGAGAAAGGGGTGAGGATGTCGTAGTTGGTGAAGCTCAGGTAGAGCGACAGCAGCATGGGGATCGCCGTGACACCCATCAGGCCGATGAGCCACGGCGACAGGAAGACGTACCCCGCCAGACCTTCGCTGTGCCGGATCCGTCCGGGCCCACGCCTCTGCGCGTGGGCCCGCACGGATCCGGGGCCGCGTCGGGTCGGGTCGGGCGCCGTGGTCAACGCCACGAACAGCTCCTCTCCTCGCCTCGCCTCGCGGGCGGTCAGGCGATGGCGGACTTGCACGCCTCGATGAACTGGGCGGCGGCCTCGGCGGGGGTGGCCCGGCCGTACTGCGCGTTCTCGGCGGCCTTGATCAGCTCGGACTTCACCTTGCTGTGGCCCTTGATCGGCACCTGTGGCGACTCGCCGAACTTCTGGGTCAGCTCCGCCTCGACGGCGATGGACTGCTTCATGGCCGGGTCGGTGGTGTCGTCGCTGACGACCCGGCGCAGGTCCAGGTTGGACGGCAGACCACGGTCGGTGCCGAGCAGCTTGACCGCTTCGACGTCGTTGTTCAGGAAGTTGATCACGTCGACGGCGACGTCCCTGTTCTTGCTGCCCTTGAACACCGACCAGTACATCGAGGCACGGGCCCACTGCGCGCTCGGGTCACCGGGGTAGGCGATCACGCCCAGTTCGTCCTTGGTGTTCTTCTTCAGGTCCGGCATCTGGTTGGCCCAGACCCAGGAGGTCGCCGACTTGCCGGTGACCACCAACTGCTTGGTGACGTCGCTGGAGTTGCCCTCGTGGATGACGTCGGCGCTCGGGGTGGCCTTGCGGTCCCGGGCGCCCTTCCACAGGTCGAACCACTTGGTCACGTCCTCGGCCGTGAAGCCCAGCTCCTTGCCCTTGTAGAGGTCCTTGCCCTGTTGGCGCAGCCAGACCCAGAACGCCTTGTAGTCGGCGCTCGGGTCCTGGGTGCCGGGCACCTTGGTCTTCGCGGTGACCTGCTCGGCCCAGGCGATGTGCTGCTCCCAGCTCATGCCGGTGGTCGGCTCGGGCAGGTTGTGCGTGGTCAGCAGCGTCTTGTTGTAGACCAGGCCCTGGGTGTTCTCCCCGGCTGCCAGGCCGGCGAGCTTGCCGTCGACGACGCCGTACTTCCACAGGCTCTCGGGGAACTTGGAGGTGTCCAGCTTCCCGGACTCCTGGTAGGAGGTCAGGTCGAGCGTGGTGTTGCGGGCCGCGTACTCGGCGAGGTAGTTGTCGTCGATCTGGAACAGGTCCGGCGGATTGCCGCCGGCGGTGAGGGTGGCCAGCTTGTCGAAGTAGCCCTGGTTGGCCTGCCAGGTCTTCTCGAAGGTCACGTTCGGGTGCTTCTTGGTGTAGAGCGCCAGCGCGTCCTCGGTCAGCTTGGCCCGGGCGTCGCCGCCCCACCAGAAGATCGAGAGCTTCACCGGCGCGTTCGGGTCGGCGGCGCCGCCGTCGTCTCCGCAGGCGGCAGCGCCGAACATCAGCGGTGCGGCGACCGTCACGGCGAGCAGGCCACGCAGCAGGTGCCGCCGGGGCAGCGGGGTACGGTGGGCGCGCCCGACGGGCGCGTCAGTGGTGGGGGGCGTTGCGGGGTGCATGTGCGCTCACTCCTCGGCATTAGGAGGCGACGGCGTCACCGGTGGCCGCAGTCGGGGTGCCCGGGTCCGCAGGGCAATGCGGGCCCGGGCCACGTGGTGCGGCCAGGGGACGTGCCGGTCGGGCGTACGGGCCCGGACCGGTCGAGTCGCGGATGACCAGGTCGGTCTGGAGCATTACCTGTGCGGTGGTACGACGGACGCCGAGCGCCGTGCCGGCACCGGACCCCCGCGCACCGCGCGGTGACTCGATGTCCTGTTGCAGCAGCATGTCGACGGCCGTCCGGCCGGCGGCCCCGGTGGGTGTGGCCACCGTCGTCAGTTTGGGGCGGGTCAGCCGGCTCAGGGTGATGTCGTCGACCCCGACGACGCTCACCTCCTGCGGCACCCGGACCCCGAGCGCGTCCAGCCCTTCGATCAGGCCGATCGCCATCAGGTCGTTGTAGGCGAGCACTGCCGACACGCCGCTGCGTCGCACCTGCTCGGCGACGGCGGAGCCGCCGACCTCGGTGGGCGCGTTGGGGCCGAGGATGGTCAGCTCCGCGCCGCCGGCTCGGGCGGCGGCGCCGGCGGCACGGCGCATCTCCCGGTTGGTCCACGAGCTGCGCGGTCCACCGAGCAGCGCGATGCTGCGGTGCCCCAGGCCGACCAGGTGCTCGATAGCGGACCGGGCGCCCTGCCCGACGTCCATCAGCACGCAGGGCAGGCCGGTCACCTGGCGGTTCACCACGACCAGTGGCACCTCGCGGCTGAGCTGCTCGATCAGGCTGTTGCTCATCCGGGGGCTGCACAGCAGCACGCCGTCCACCTGCTTCGCGAGGGCGTGGACCAGCTCTTCCTCGGCGGTCGGGTCCTCGTTGGTGTCGGCTACGAAGACGTGGTAGTCGCGGTGCCGGGCCTGGCTCTCCGCCGCCTTGATCAGCGGCGGGAAGAACGGGTTCGCGATGTCCGCGATGATCAGCCCGATGTTGTGCGTCCGCCCGGTGATCAGGGCCCGGGCGGCGCGGTTGGGCCGATAGCCCAGGTCCTCCGCGCAGGCCAGCACCCGGACCCGGGTCTCCGGGTTGACCAGGTGTGGAGCGGAGAAGGTGCGGGACACGGTGGAGATGTGCACACCGGACGCCCGGGCGACGTCCCGGATGGTGACTGGCACGGCGGCCCCTTCGTCCGATGTGGTGGCGGTCACGCAGGTGTGGCCCATTAATGCAAACGGTTGCGCCAGTGTCAACGGTCAATGATTACGGCTTCGTTGCGCCCACACTCCCCTTGGTCACCTTCAACCCCTCAAACGCCGACAAATGACGCCGATCACGCCATCTTCGTTGACGTGAACGCATCGATCGTGATTACTTCACTGCAAACCTTTGCAGCACCCACGGGAGGCGACCGCATGTCACCGAGAGCCGCCGGACGGGTCCGGTACGCCGTCGTGGGCACCGGCGCGCGAGCCGAGATGTTCGTCCGGGCGCTGGTGCTCGACCACGCCGACACCACCGAGCTGGTCGCCTTCGCCGACGTGAACCAGGCCCGGATGGACGCGCACAACCGCTGGCTGGGCGAGCTGGGTCACCGCCCGGTGCCCACGTACCCGGCCGGTGACTTCGCGACCATGCTGGACGCCGAACGCGTCGACGTCGTCCTGGTCACCAGCGTGGACGTCACCCACGACGAGTACGTGGTGGCAGCGCTGCGCGCCGGCCGGGAGGTCGTCACCGAGAAACCGATGACAGTGGACGCGGCCCGCTGCCGGCGGATCCTGGACACTGTCACCGAGACCGGCGGGCGGGTGACAGTCGCCTTCAACTACCGCTACAACCCGCTGCACGAACAGGTTCGCCGGCTGCTCGCCGAGGGCGCGGTCGGCGAGATCGGCTCGGTGCACTTCGAGTGGTTGCTCGACGTCCGCCACGGCGCCGACTACTTCCGCCGCTGGCACCGCGACAAGGCCACCTCCGGCGGACTGATGGTGCACAAGGCCAGCCACCACTTCGACCTGGTCAACTGGTGGCTGGCCGCCACGCCCGTCGAGGTGTACGCGGCCGGCCGACTCTTCTTCTACGGCGAGGACGGTCGCCGGCACGGGTACGCCCGCGACTACGACCGGGCGCACGGCTCCCCCGCCGCCGCCGACGACCCGTTCGCCCTGCGGCTGGACGCGCATCCCCGGCTACGCGAGCTGTACCTCGACGCCGAGGCCGAGGACGGCTACCAGCGCGACCGCAACGTCTTCGCGCCCGGGGTGAGCATCGAGGACGACATGGCGGTGCTGGCCCGCTACTCCACCGGCGCCACCATGACCTACCACCTCACCGCGTACGCGCCCTGGGAGGGCTACCGGGTGATGGTCAACGGCAGCCGGGGCCGACTGGAGCTGAACGTGGCCGAGAACGACTACGTCGACCGGGGCACGGCCGGCGCGGTCAAGGGGGCCGCCCTGCACGGTGCCGAGGCGCCGGCCGAGGGCGGTGGTGCGACGCTTACCCTGCGCCCGTTCTGGGCCCCGCCCCGGCAGATCCCGGTGGAGGGCCGCAGCCGGCACGGGCACGGCGGCGCGGACGCCCGGATGACCGGGGTGCTCCTCGGCGGTCAACCCGACCCGTTGGGCCGCGCCGCGACCGCCGACGACGGCGCGTTGGCCCTGCTCACCGGTCTGGCCGCCAACCGGTCCTTCGAGACCGGCCAACCCGTCCGCGTCGCCGACCTGCTCACCCCCCGCTGACACAGGAGACGAGGAGCCCCACTCCGTGCCCACGCTCGACCACACCGACCTGCTCCTGCCGCCCGAGCCGGGCCAGCGCGCGCTGGCCCGGGAGCTGTACGCCCTGGCGGCGGAGCAACCCATCATCTCGCCGCACGGGCACGTCGACCCGGCCCTGCTCGCCGAGGACCGACCCTTCCCGGACCCGGCGCAGCTGCTCATCGTGCCCGACCACTACCTGACCCGGATGCTGCTCAGTCAGGGCGTACCCCCGGCGGATCTGGGGGTGCCCACCCGGGACGGCAGCCCGGTGGAGACCGACGGCCGGGTGATCTGGCGACGCTTCGCCGCGCATTGGCACCTGTTCCGGGGCACCCCGTCGCGACTGTGGCTGGAGCAGACCTTCCGCACCGTCTTCGGGGTGCACACCCCGCTCCGCCCGGGCACCGCCGACGCCATCTACGACGAGATCGCGGCCCGGCTCGCCGAGCCGGACTTCCGGCCCCGGGCGCTGTTCGAGCGGTTCGGCATCGAGGTCCTGGCGACCACCGAGTCGCCGCTGGACGACCTCGCGCAGCACGCCAAACTCGCCGCCGACGGGTGGGGCGGGCCGGGCGGCCGGGTGGTCACCACGTTCCGCCCGGACGACGTGGTGGACATGGAGTTCGAGGGCTGGTCGACCAACGTGGACCGTCTCGGCGACCGGGCCGGCGAGGACACCGGCACCTACGCCGGCTACCTGGCGGCGTTGCGGGCCCGACGCGCCGCGTTCATCGCCGCCGGCGCCACCTCCTCCGACCACGGCCACCCCACCGCGCGCACCCTGGATCTGACCCCGGCCGAGGCCGAGCGGCTCTACGACCGGGGTCGGCGCGGCGAGGCCGACGCCGCCGACGCGGAGGCGTTCCGGGCGCACATGCTCGTGGAGTTCGCCCGGATGTCGCTCGACGACGGCCTGGTCATGCAGCTGCACCCCGGCGCGGTGCGCAACCACAACCGGTGGTTGCACGCCCGGCACGGTCGCGACGTCGGCGGCGACATCCCGCAGGCCACCGAGTACGTGCACGCGCTCGCCCCGCTGCTGGAACGCTACGGCAACGACTCCCGGCTGCGACTGGTGCTCTACACCCTCGACGAGGACACCTTCACCCGCGAGCTGGCGCCCCTCGCGGGCGGGTACGCCGCGCTGCTGCTCGGCGCGCCCTGGTGGTTCCTGGACTCCCCGGAGGTGCTGCGCCGGTTCCGGGAGGCGGTGACCGAGAGCGCCGGCTTCTACAACACCACCGGGTTCGTCGACGACACCCGGGCGTTCTGTTCCATCCCGGTACGCCACGACGTGGCCCGCCGGGTGGACGCCGGCTTCCTGGCCCGGCTCGTCGCCGAGCACCGGCTGCCCATGGACGAGGCCGCGGAGACCATCGTCGACCTGGCGTACCGGCTGCCCAAGCGGGTCTTCAACTTCGGAAGGGCTGACCAGTGACCACCACCATCACCTCCGTCGAGGTGCACGACGTGCGGTTCCCCACCGCCGCCCGAGGCGACGGCTCCGACGCGATCAACCGGGGCGACTACTCGGCGACGTACGTGGAGCTGGGCACCGATGCCGGCCCGGCCGGCGCCGGGTTCACCTTCACCAACGGCCGGGGCAACGAGATCACCTGTGCGGCGGTGCGTGCCCTGGCGCACCACGTCCAGGGGCGCACCATCGAGGAGATCACTGCCGAGCCGGTGGCGTTCTGGCGCTCGCTCAGCGCCGACGTGCAGCTGCGCTGGCTGGGCCCGGAGAAGGGCGTCATCCACATGGCGACGGGCGCGCTGGTCAACGCGGTGTGGGACCTGCGGGCCACACTGGCCGGCAAGCCGATGTGGCGCTTCCTCGCCGACCTGCCTACCGACGAGCTCGTGGCCAGCGTCGACTTCAAGCACATCACCGACGCGCTCACCCCGGACGAGGCGGCCGCCATCCTCGACAAGGGACGCGACGGGCTGACCGACCGGTTGGCCACCCTCGAACGTGACGGTTTCCCGTCGTACACCACATCGGTCGGTTGGCTCGGCTACCCCGATGACAAGGTGCGGGCGCTGACCCGGCAGGCGTACGCCGACGGCTGGCGGGCGATGAAGATGAAGGTCGGCGGCCCGCTCGCCGACGATCTGCGGCGGGCCCGGATCATCCGGGAGGAGATCGGCCCGGACGCGCTGTTGATGATGGACGCCAACCAGGTCTGGGACGTCGACGAGGCGATCACCGCGATGGCGGCGCTGGCCGAGGTGGACCCGTACTGGATCGAGGAGCCCACCCACGCCGACGACATCCTCGGGCACGCCCGGATCGCCCGCGCGGTGGGCGAGTTGACCGGCGGTCGCTGCCGGGTGGCCACCGGTGAGGTGGCCGCCAACCGGGTGATCTTCAAGCAGCTTCTTCAGGCCGAGGCGATCGGGGTGATGCAGGTCGACGCCGCCCGGGTCGGCGGCGTCAACGAGGTCCTGGCCGAGCTGCTACTGGCGGCGAAGTTCGGCGTGCCGGTCTGCCCGCACGCCGGCGGCGTCGGCCTCTGCGAGTACGTCCAGCACCTGGCGATCTTCGACTACCTGCGGGTGGGCGCCGGTCTGGACGGTCGGATGATCGAGTACGTCGACCATCTGCACGAGCACTTCGTCGATCCGGTGCGGACCCGCGGTGGCCGCTACCTGCTGCCCGAACGGCCCGGTTACAGCGCCACCATGCAACCCGCGTCGATCGCCGAGTTCCGCTTCCCGGACGGCCCGGCATGGCAGTGACCGTCGGGGCCTCCCGGCTCGGCCTGGGCATGCTGCGCCGGCTGCCCGCCGAGGCCCGCCCGCTGATCCGGCCGGGCACCGTGCCGACCGGCGTCGTCCACCTGGGGTTGGGCGCGTTCCACCGGGCCCACCAGGCCGTGTTCACCGAGGCGGCGGTCGGCGCGGCCGGGGGTGACTGGGGCATCGTGGCGGTCGCGCCGCGAAGCACGGCGGTGGTCGAGGCGATCGCCGCGCAGGACAACCTGTTCAGCGTCAGCGCCCTTTCCGCGGCCGGCAGCTCCACCCGGGTGGTGGGTGCGCTGAGCGGGGTCCGGCACGCGCCCAGCGACCCGGACGCCGTGGTGGCGTTGCTCGCCGACCCGGCGGTCCGCGTGGTGACCCTGACCGTCACCGAGAAGGCGTACCACCTCGACCCGGTGACCGGCCGACTGTCCGCGGACTCGGCGCTCGCCGCGGACCTGGCCGGCGGCCGAGCGCCGACCACGGTGCCGGGGCTGCTGCTGCGCGGGCTGGCCGCCCGGGCCGCCGCGGACGCCGGTCCGGTGGCTCTGGTGAGCTGCGACAACTTGCCGGCCAACGGTCGTCGACTGCGCGGCATGCTCGACCAGGCGGTCGGCCGGGCCGGCGGGGTGCCCGCCGGGCTCGTCGAGTGGGTGGCCGGCAACGTCACCTGCCCGGGCACCATGGTGGACCGGATCGTGCCGGCCAGCACCCCGGAGACGATCGAGGCGGCCCGGCGGGCGCTCGGCGTGACCGACCTGGCCGCCGTGGCCGCCGAGCCGTACGCGCAGTGGGTGATCGAGGACGACTTCCCCGGCGGCCGGCCCGGCTGGGAGTTCGCCGGGGCGGTGCTCACCGACGACGCCGGCCCGTGGGAGCGGTTGAAGCTACGCGCCCTCAACGGGGTGCACTCCGCCATCGCCTACCTCGGAGCGTTGGCCGGTCGGGAGACCATTGCCGACGCGCTGGAGATCCCGCACCTGCGTGACGTGCTGCGCCGGCTGATCGCCGAGGACGTGGCGGCCAGCTTCACCCCGCCGGACGGGGTGCGGGTGGTCGACTACGGCGAGCAGGCCCTCGCCCGTTTCGGTAACCCGGCGATCCACCACCGCACCCTCCAGGTGGCTATCGACGGCTCGCAGAAGCTGCCGCAACGCGTCCTGCACACCATCGCCGACCTGCGCGCGACCGGCCGGTCCGCGCGCTGGGGCGCGCTGGTCGTGGCGTCCTGGTTGCGCTTCGCGCTCGGGTACGCCGACGACGGCCGGCCGTTGCCGTTCCAGGACCCACTGGCGGGGCCGATCCGGGCCGCCCTGGACGCCGGCTCGCAGAGCCCGGCGGGCGCTGTCGACGCGGTCTTCGCGCTACGCGACGTCATCCCGGTGGAGGTGGCCGAGGACGACGAGGTCCGCGCCGATGTGATCGCCTGGCTGACCGCGTTGGAGCGGCACGGCGTCGAGGCCACCCTGGCCGGTGCGCGGTGAGCGGGTCCACCCGGGCCGGTCGGCGGTGAGCGGGCCCACCCCGCCGCCCCGGGTGGCGGTGATCGGGGCGAACGGGCACGGTCGCTGGCACCGGCGGGTCATCGCGCCCCTGCACGCCGCCGGTCGGCTGCGGTTGGTCGCCCTGGTCGACGTCCGACCGGTGGAGGACGACCCGGCCGCCCCGGTGCCGCCCGGGGTGGCGGTGTTCACCGACCACCGGACGATGCTCGCCGCCACCCGACCGGAGGTGGTGGTGATCTGCACGCCTCCGCACACCCATCTGGCGATCGCCCGCGACGCCCTGGCCACCGGCGCGGATCTGCTGCTGGAGAAGCCGCCGGTGCTGTCGCTGGCCGAGCACGAGGAGCTGACCTGGGCCCTCACCGCCGCCGGTCGGGTGGCCCAGGTCGGCTTCCAGGCGCTCGGCTCGGCGGCCCTCACCGCGCTGACCGACGCGCTGGCCGCCGGCCGGCTGGGCACTGTCACCGGCATCTCCACCGTCGCCGCGTGGCTTCGGCCGGACGCCTACTACGCCCGCTCCCCCTGGGCCGGTCGACGGACGGTGGACGGCCGGCCGGTGCTGGACGGCGCGCTCGTCAACCCACTCGCGCACGCGGTGATGCAGTGCCTGGCGATCGCCGAGGCGCTCGCCGGGGCGACGCCGTGGCCGGTCGCGATCGAGGTGGAACGCTATCGGGTCCGGCCGATCGAGGTGGAGGACACCGCCGTGTTGCGGGTCCGGTTCCGCGCCGGGCCGCCGGTGCTGGTGGCGGTGACCCTGGCCGCCGAGGAGTTCGTGGCGGGCGAGGTGGTGGTGACCGGTACGACGGGGCAGGCGGTGCTGGAGTACCCGACCGACCGGCTGCGCCTGCCCGGGGACGTGGTGACCCGCCGGGTGCCGGGGCGGCTGGGGCTGCTGGAGAACCTGCTCGCCCACCGGGTCGACCCGTCGGGCGTGCCACTGATCGCGCCGCTGGCCCGTACCGCGCCGTTCACCGCGCTGCTGGACGCGTTGCGGCCCGCGCCGGAGCCCCGGCTGCTCGACGGCGAGTTGGTGACCACCCTCGGCGAGGGCGGGGAGCGGGTCCGCCACCTGCGGGGCGTCGTCGACGTGTTGCGCCGGGCGGCCGAGCGGGGGGCGCTGCCGAGCGAGCTGGGGGTGCCGTGGGCGTCCGGCGCGTACCGCGCCGAGCTGGCGGGACAGACGAACAACCGACAGGTCCCATGATCAGCGAACGGAGTGAGTCGATGCGCAGAGTCCTCGGCGGCGCCACGGTTGTCGCCCTTCTCCTCGGCGCCGCCCCGGCCGCCGCCGCTGCCCGTCCGGACGTCCCGTCCGCCGACCGGCTCTCCTGGTTGGCCGACCGCCTCGGCCGGCAGACACTGCCCGAGCGCGACGGTTGGGCGGCCGACGGCCCCGGCACCACCGGCGGCTCGGCGGCCACTCCCGAGCGGAGCCGGGTGGTCCACAGCCGGGCGGAACTGGTCGCCGCGCTGGGCGGCGACAACGCCGGTAACGCCGCCGACGCCACCCCGAAGCTCATCTACGTCGACGGTGCGATCGACGGCTTCGAGGGGCCTGACGGCACGCCGCTGAGCTGCGCCGACCTGGCCGACCCCGGATACCGGTTGGACGCCTACCTGGCCGCGTACGACCCGTCGGTGTGGGGACGTGTGCCACCGAGCGGGCTACTGGAGGAGGCGCGGGTGCGTTCGGTGACCAACCAGACCCGGCAGACCCAGATCAATGTCGGGCCGAACACCACGATCGTCGGGCTGCGCGGCGCTCGACTGACCGGCCTCACCCTCATGATCGACCGGGCGTCGAACGTCATCGTCCGCAACCTGACCCTCGTCGACGCCCGGGACTGCTTCCCCGCCTGGTCGCCGACCGACGGCGAGGCCGGCAACTGGAACAGCCAGTACGACCAGATCTCGGTACGCCGCAGCGAGAACGTCTGGGTCGACCACAACACCTTCACCGACGGCGACAACCCCGACAGCGCCCAGCCGGTGTACTTCGGTCGGCCGTACCAGGTGCACGACGGGTCGCTGGACGTCACGCACACCGCCAGCCTGGTCACCGCCTCCTGGAACCGCTTCACCGGTCGGGACAAGCTGCTGTTGATCGGCTCGTCCAACACGGTCGGCCCGGACGTGGGCCGGCTGCGGGTCACACTGCACCACAACCTCTTCGACGGCGTCCTGCAACGGCTGCCCCGGGTGCGTTTCGGTCAGGTCGACGTCTACAACAACCACTACCGCCTCGGTGGGGACGACTTCCAGTACGCGCTCGGCATCGGTGTCCAGTCGGCGATCTACGCGCAGAACAACTTCTTCACAGTGGACGCGGCGGTCGACCCGGCGGACCTGCTCTACGACTGGGGCGGCACCGCGGTCACCGAGCGGGGCTCCTGGGTCCGTCAGGGCGGCGCGGCCCGACCGGTCGACCTGCTGGCGGCGTACAACGCGACACATGACCCCGACCTGGCCGCGGACGCGGGCTGGACGCCCACCCTGCGCCGCGACCCCGTGCTGCCAGCGCCGCTGGTCCCCCTCCTGGTGGGCCCGCTCGCCGGCGCCGACCGGCTGCCGATCTGACGGCTCGGTGCGCCCGCGACTCGCGGTCGGGTCGGCGACGTACGGGCTCATCGATCTGGTGAAGATCGGCTATAAGTGACGCATGGACTTCCCGCCGCACCTGGGCAGCATGCCGATGCACGCGATCACCGAGATCCACGGCGAACCGGGCCTGCTGGAACGCTTCCGGTTGGAGGTCCAGCAGTTCGACGATGCCGCCCGGGCGCGGTTGACCGCCGCGCTCGACCTCGCCGCCGAACTGCACCGCGACGATCGACGCGTCCGCGAGCCGTACCTGAACCACCTGCTGCGGGTGGCGATCAGGCTGATGCACCACTACCAGGTGCGGGACGTGGACGTGATCGTCGCCGGTCTGTTGCACGACGCGGTGGAGGACCATCCGGTCGAGCTGGCCGACGGCGAGCCGGGCACCGACCCGACCGGGGCCGCGCTGGCCGCGCTCGCCGCGCGGTTCGGGCCTCGGGTGGCCACCCTGGTCGCCGCCGTCACCAATCCGGTGTACGACCCCGAGCGGGACCGCAACGCGCAGTACCGGGAGCATCTGGCGGTCAGTCTGGACCGGGAGCCCTGGGCCCGGGTGATCAAGGTGTCGGACTTCACCGACAACGGGGTGGGCGTGATCCACACGGTCGGGCCGAAGGTGATCTCGTCGGCCCGCAAGTACCGCCCGCTGGTGCCGCTGTTCCGGGATCTGATCGGCCGGCCGGACACCCCGTTGTCGCCCGCGGTGAAGCGGCACATCTTCGGCCAGCTGGACCTTGCCGAGGAGCGGTTCAGCGCCATCCTCGACCAGCCCGCGTCGAACTGACGGCTGTCGCGTCACCCGACCGGGTTCGACGACAGGTTCGACGAACTGCGAGAAAGACTCGAGCCTTACGGTTGGTTTGCGCCAGATGAGAGGAAATGCCCCTCTCGACTGATTTTGGGCGCGTCACCAATCGAGAGGATTCGGACCATGCGCGACCTTTCCCGCCGCGATCTGCTCAGGGCGACGGCCGTCGGCGCCGGAGCGGTCGCTGTCCCGAGCGTGATCGCCGGCAGCTCGGCCATCGCGGCCGACGGTCCCCGGTGGCCCTCCGACACGACGTTCCCGCCGGCTCAGCTGACCGGCCGGATCGTCCGCCCGCAGAGCCCCGACTACGCGGAGGCCAGCCTCGGCTGGGACGAGCTGTTCGTGCACTACCCACTGGTCATCGTCTTCGCTCAGGAGACCCAGGACGTGGTCAACGCGCTCACCTGGGCGCGCCAGCACGACGTGGCGCTGCGGGTACGCAGTGGCCGGCACAACCTGGAAGGCTGGTCGAACGTCGACAACGGCATCGTGATCGACGTCAGCGAGCTGAAGGACGTCCACATCGACACCGCCACCCGCACGGCGAAGGTCGGCGCGGGGCTCACCCAGTCGGAGGCGGTAACCGCCCTCGGCGAGCACGACCTCGCGGCGACGACGGGCACGGAGGGCACCGTGGGCCTCTCCGGCGCCACCCTCGGCGGCGGCTTCGGCTTCCTCACCCGCTATCTCGGGATGGCCTGCGACAACCTGATCGGCGCGGAGATCGTCGTGGCGGCGGGCGCCGACGGGGCGAAGGTGCTGGAGGTGGACCAGTGGAACTACCCGGACCTGCTCTGGGCGCTGCGCGGAGCGGGCAACGGCAACTTCGGGATCGTCACCTCCCTGACCTACCAGGTCGCTCCGCTCACCAGCGTCGCCTACCTACAGGTGAGCTGGCCCGGTCTCGGCGACCTGCACGAGGTCTTCGACGCCTGGCAGCGTGTAGCACCCTTCACCGACCCCCGCCTCGGCACCCAGGTCGAGGTCCACCCGACCGAGATCCTGCTGTTCGCGGTGCTCGCGGACGGGTCCGAGGCGGAGGCCAGGAGGCTGCTGGCGCCGATCCTGTCGATCGGCAACCCCACGGTCACCGTGCAGATCGGCGGCTGGGGCGACGTCTACGCCGGCTTCCAGATCCCGACCGAGGACGAGCCCGCGAACTGGAAGTTCTTCTCCCAGTTCACCCGCGAGCCGTTCCCGGCGAAGGCGGTCAGCATCATCAGCGAGTTCATGCGGAAGGCGCCCTCGCCCGACAGCAACTTCTTCACCCAGGCCTTTGGCCGGGGGGCGCAACGACAGGAGCCCTTCGGCGGCTCGGCGTTCCCGCACCGCGACGCGCTCTTCTACTCGGAGCCCGGCGCGGGCTGGGGCACCCGCGGTGAGCCCGACAGCGGCGACGCCATCACCCCGATCGCCCAGACCTGGATCGCCGAGTTCAGCCAGGCACTGCGGCCCTACGTGGACGGCGCCTACGTCAACGTGCCGAACATCGGCATGGCCGAGTGGGAGAAGGCCTACTGGGGGCGCAACTTCCCGCGGCTACGCAAGATCAAGGCGAAGTACGACCCGCACAACGTCTTCCAGTACGAGCAGAGCATCCCGCCCGCGACGCAATGACCCTAAGGACCGGCGGTGCGGGTGACTCCGACCCGCACCGCCGGGCCGTCACTTACCGTGAGTCTCCGTTGCCGTTGCCGTTGCCGCCGATGGCAGGGCTGGGCAGCGGTCACGATCGCACTGCCTCGTCGAGGACGACGCGCAACGGATGCGGGGCGCTGGCGGCGAGGTCGCCGAGCACGGCGAGCAGCAGGCGGTACTGATCGGACGGCTCGTCGACCAGCAGCTGGCCGGCGTCGGTGATCAGCACTGTGAGCGGACCGGTGTCGAGCCGGTCCCGGAGCACGTCGGAGAGAGCGTCCCAGGTGTTCCCCAGGTACGTCGGCAGGGCCAGCACGGCGGCGAGCGCGGCGAACAGACCGGCCCTGGTCCGCGTCGTCGTTCCGGCCAGCACCACCGCGCCGGGCACGTCGAGGGCTCCGTCGCGGCAGACGATCAGCCAATCGGGCACCCGACCCGCGTCCTCGTCGACCATGACGTTCCTCCTGATCTGACCGGGGGGCGGCATCTGACCGGGGCGACGACGCCCCGGCGGGGCCAGCCGACAGTCGCGGCCGGCCGGCCCCCAGGCCACTCAGAGCCGGTAGAAGTCGGTGTAGTGGTTGGGCGAGAACCAGGTGACGCCGGTGCTGCGGTTCACCACGATCCGGTACGCATCCCGCGCGGCGCCCTGGGTGCGCGGGTAGACGTCGTACTCGTGGTAGGTGGCGTTGGTGGGCAGTTGACCCTCGTAGTTGTAGAACTGGCCGCCGGCGAAGTTGGACTTCCCGCCGCTCCAGGAGTACCAGCCTCGGCTGGTCGGGAACCCCTTGGCCGACCAGCCCGAGCGGGCGGTGCGGGCGTCCGCGCAGCGGCTCATGGTGCAGGAGCTGTAGACCGCCGCCGAGGCCGGGTCGGTCAATCGAGGCGAGACCACGGACGGGCCGACCAGCGCGGCGGCGACCATGGCGAGGAGCAGGGCGAGGGTGGTGGTACGCCGGCGGATCGCGCCGAGCGTGGCCAGCGGGGACACGAGGGTGGACACAGGCTGCCTCCAGACCATCCAGTTCATCGATCCGCGTGATTGTCGGACCGGACCCAGTCTCACCGTTGACGCTCGACGGCAACACCCCTCGGCGTCCCAACTGCTCCACAATGCTCGGTGAACCGCGAATGATTTGTTTCAGCGCACCCGGGCAGGATGTCGTCTGCGGTTGACCGCCACCCGACGAGCATGGCCTGGATCGTGTCGACATGCCGTCCGCTCGGTGACGGCGTGGCGGCGGACATATCGGTCACCGGTTGTTAGCGTGAAACGCGGATCCGTGACCGTGGAGGGGTGCCATGACGGACGCCCCCGACGGGAGGCCCAGGCCCGCGGACCAGTGGCGACACCGGGGCGTACGCGGGTTGACCATCGCCCGCGATGCCGCTGTGCACGGCTGGCGGTGGTGGGCGCGTAGCTGGGATCGGCTGGTCGCCGCGCTTCAGGACGAGGCGCCCGTCGGCTCCGCGGCCCCGCCGTCGCCGTCCGGTCCACTGGTCGAACAGCGCGACGCGCCCCGGCTGATCGCGGTCCCCGCTCGTGGATACGTGTACTCGTTCTACGTCCGCGCCACGTTCGCCTGGTCGTCGCCTGCGAGCCTGCGGGCCGAGGTGCTGAGCTGGTACGTGCAGTACTTCCAACCGAACGCGGTCCAGCGGCTGACCCGTCTCGCCGCCGACGCCGCCCGGAACCTGCCGCCGAACCGGGCAGCGGACCTGGAGGTGGCGTTGCAGCGGGCGCTGGCCGAGGATCCCCTGTGGCACTACCAACGGGGCGACATCACGCTGACCTGCCGCCCCGACGCCGCCGTACGACTCGACGAACGGATCCTGCCGGCGCTTCAGCCGCACGTCGACCGCATGGTCGAGCTGGAGTACCAGTTCGACGAGCAGATCCGAAGGGCCCGGTACGCCGAGGAGCTGAGCCGTCGATGGACGGCCATCCTGGACGATCACACGGACGACGACGACCTGGCCGACGCCCACGACCACATGCTCACGGCGCAACGAGAAGCCGCACGGTGGATCGCCGAACTCCTCCACCGCCACGCCAACCCCGCACCAGAGTCGGCACCAACGCCCAGGATTCCCCCACAAACCCACCCCACCCCGACGCCCGCCCCACCAGCCCCCGAGTAGCCCTCCCGCCTCCCTCTCTCCCCCATGATCAAGTGATGAAAAGTAGGTGTGGGGGGCCTGTGGGAGCTATTTCTCATCACTTGATCATGGAGCGGGTGCGGTTGGCGAGGATGGCGAGGATCTCCTGACGGACCTGGGCCGGATCCACGGTGAGGCGGCGGTGGGTGAAGCGGACGACGAGGATGCCGACGGTGGCGAGCAGGGCGTCGCGGCGGAGGTCGATCTCGCGTTCGGCCGGATCGCCGTGGCTGGTCGCGCCGTCCAACTCGATGTTGACCCGTTCCGCCTCGGCGAACATGTCAAGGTAGATCGTCCGGGCACCGACCCGCACCCGCGCCTGCCGCGTGAACGTCGGCATTCCCGGTCCGGTGAAGACGTGGTCGTGGCCCCAGATTTCCAACGAGCTGCGGCACCCGGCGGCGAGCCGGTCCAGCAAACCGCTCAGTGCCCCACGGTCGGGCATTCTCGCCACCTCGGCAAGGGCGTCGGCCAGGCGCGGCGGCGTGGTCATCCGATCGTTGACCGCGCGGATGAGCACACTCGATCGGTCGATCGGCGGCAGCAGCGGCCAACAGTCCACCAGGGTCCGGTCGAGCCGGGTGACCGGCAGTCCTCCCCGTGTCACCACCTGCGGCGGCGCGACCGCGAAGTCGGACCGGTGGGCTACGACCAGATGCGGCCGGTCACGCAGGCCTGATCCTCGCGGCAGGTCGAGATACACCGGCTCGCCCGGTGGCTGGCGGCGTAGACCCCACACGTCGAGCGCGGTCAGGCGGCTCAGCGCCCCACGCTCGTCAACGTACGCCAGCGCAGCGCGTCGGGCGACGTCCCGCTCGACCCGGGCCAGCATCGGCAGGTCGACGTTGGAGTTGCGGATCAGCGCGGCGTCGCCGTAGACCCCGGGTAGCAGTCGGATCAGCAGGTCCGCCCGCCGGGCGGTCTGGATCTTCCACGCCGGGGTCACCCGCACCATGTACCGTCGAGTGACCAGCCCATCGCCACTGACGAGGAGCGATTGAATCAGCGCATCCACCGCCTCACCCTGGCGTGATGCGCAGCCCTGCGAGGGCTGCTGTGGACAGCGGAGGCACCTGTGGACAGCCGCTCGGATCGCGGTCGATTGTGGTAGACGCCCGTCAAGCGACAGTCCGCGCTCGCCCGCTGGCGCTGGGACAGCCTGGTTAATGCGTTCTAACCGCCGAACTTCAGCGCCTGCCGCAGATCCACGTCCAGGCTCTCGTTGTACTGCGGATCGGGCTCAGCCCCGGCAGCGCTGAGGACGGTGCTGAAGAAGCATCTGGCACCAACGGCGAGGATCACGTGGAAGATGTCCGTGTCATCGAGACCGTGACCACGCAGGCTCTCGACGTCGGCCTCGGTGACGGAGTTCGCGTCGGCCGCGACCTTTCCGGCGAAGTCGACGACTGCGACCTCCTGTGCGGAGAGACCGGCGCTGCCAGTGTCTGACGCGATGGCGGCGACGGTTGGCGCGTCGAAGAACTTGTCGCGTAGGACCTTCCCATGCGCCAGGCCGCAGTAGGAGGATTTCAGGGCCCGGGCTGCGGCGAGCGTCACCAACTCATAGCGGCGCAGCTCCATCCCGGCCTTCACCGAACCGTTGAGCTGCTGCCATGCCAGGTACGCCGCTGGGCTCTGGGCGAACAACCTGGTGTAGTTGGGCAGATAGCCCATCGCCTTCGTGTCGGCATCGAACATCCGCTCGGTGTCCGCCGACTGCTCTGCCTGCTGCAGGAAACTCATCCGGCTCCTCCCCATGCTTGACCCGGACGGTACGCCGCGGAGCCTGCGGACGCTGTCAGGAAATCGGTCGGCGCGCCCGAACCATGCCCGCGGCCGGTAACCTCGCGCGCGCACTGATGGATCAGCTACGTAGCCGCCCATTCCATGGCGAATGGCCGCCGCCGGTTGGTCGACCCGGCGGCGGCCATTCGGCCCCGAAAGCGCCCGTCCAGACAGGTGCGCGCGCTAGTAGGTGAAGGTCCAGAGGAAGTAGAAGCCGGGGGCGTTGGGGCCGTACTGGCGGTACTCGCAGTAGTACCAGCTCCACAGGCCGGTCCGAACACCCTCGCTGCCGTAGCTGTTGCAGAACTGACCGTCGGAGTAGACGTTGCGCAGCGTGCCGCCCGGTGGATCCGCCGCAGCCGGAGTGGCGCTGAACCCGACCACTCCGCCCAGTGCCAGGGCCACCGCCGTCGCCAGGGTCGCCCATCTGCGTCCGCGCATGAAGCCTCCTCATCACTGTCCACGGCGCATGGCGGCTCCGCGTTGAACCGAGACCGGGACATCGAAGTTCGTCAACGCAAAGGCTCGCATGGGCGCGTGTGGTCTGGCTCCCGACAACGGGTGGCGCCACCGCGATGATCCGCCAGCGCGATCTCCGTCGAATGGGCATCAGCCCTGAACACGGGCCAGCCACGGTGACGCCCAGCGATCCCACTTCCACGGCGACGTCACATGGGCCGGTTGTGGTCGACCCAACACCCGCCCGCATCGGGTCCACGGAACCGCCGCACTCAGGTGGTGGGTACCTCCGGCATCGCGGTGGACCGGTCGACCAACGCCTGCCGCAGCGTCGCGGACTGCTCCACCGACCCCCCGCGCACCCCGAGACTGCGCCGGGCCGCCCGGTAGTACCCGTCGCGGGCCTCGTCGACGCGGGTCAGCATCCCCGCCACGTCCGATGGCGGCTCGACGATTCCACGAGCGAGCCGTTCTACCTGCCAGATCGCGTCCCGCCAGTTGGCGGCGGCCGAGACAGTCGGCTCGTCGCCGAGCAGCAACAGGTTCTCCCAGACGATGGTGCGCCGAGCGTCCGCCTCAGCCAGCCGGACCAGCCCCTCCTCGCGGTCGATGGGGTGGCTCCGCGAACCCGGCCGGTGGGCGGCTGTGAGTCGCAGCGCCACTGCGTGACTCTCCTTGAGGGCGTGCGCGTAGTCGACGTACGCGTCGAGCCGCCGCTCGTCCCAGCGGACGCTCTGGCTGCGACGCCATCGGGCGCGGTCGGCGAGGGAGGTGGCGAGGATCGTGCCCACGGTGCCAACCAGGACGCCGAGAAGCGCCGGAAGCTGCGTCAGAAGGTCGCTCACGCGCTAGAGGCTGCCAGCCCCATGCAACGTCGGCATGTCGAGTTTCTGAGCGGTCAGCGATCATCGGGATGCCCGAGCCGTGGGTCAGGAGGGGACGTCGCGGTGGCGGAAGGCGGCCACGCCGACGGCGAGCAGGGCCGCGGCCACCGCCGCCAGCACCACCAGGGGAAGCGCCGCCGGGTCGACGGCGGGCACGGCCGGCACATGGGTGTACGGCGAGACGTTGAGCGCTGCCTGCGGCAGCTCCAGCACCGCGCCGAGCTGCCCGAGGAGCAGGAAGACCAGCAGCGCCGTCCAGGACAGCACCACCGACCAGCGGGGCAGCAGCCCGAAGATCGCGGTCACCACCCCGGCGATCACGAGCAGGGCGGGCAGACGCAGCAGCGCGGCACCGCCCAGCTCGACGGCCTGGCCGAGTGGGTCTCCGGTGACTATGCCGTAGCCGAGGCCGGTGGTCACGCCGGCGAGGAGCAGCAGGGCGACCGCGCCGAGCGTCGCGGCGAGCACCTGGGTGCCGAGCCAGCGGGCTCGGCTGACCGCCGTGGCGAGGGCGGCCTCCAGCACCCCGTCGGCTTCGTCGCCGCGTACGCGCAGCAGGGCCTGAACGACGTACGCGCCGATGGTCAGGGCGAAGAGGTTGAGCATCGCGGCCAGGTACGCGTTGATCAGGTTCGCTCCGCCACCCATCGCGTTGATCGCTTCGGCGGCGGCCGGATTCGCGTCGATCATGTCGTTGAACTCGTCGGCGGCGACGCCCATGGAGAGGCCGAGCACGGCCACCCCGACCGCCCAGCCGAGCAGCGTGCCGCGCTGCGTCCGCCAGGCCAACCCGGTGGGGCTGAGCAGCCGTGGCGCGCCGGTGGCCGGGCCGCGTCGGGGGGCGATCAGCCCGGCGCCCTGGTCGCGTCGCTCGGCGAGGGCGTACGCCAGCGCCACCCCGGCGAGCAGCAGCGCGACAGGTAGGGCGAGCACCCACCAGCGTTCCCCGTCGAAGGCTCGTACCTGGTTGCCCCAGCCGAGTGGGGAGATCCACGACGGCCAGGCGCTGCGCACGCGGGTGCCGTCGGCGCTCTGTTCGCCGAGCACGTCGCCGGCGGCGCGCAGCACGAAGGACAGCCCGACGGTGGCGGCGGCGAGCGCGTTGGCGCCGCGTGAGGTGACGGAGAGCTGGGCGGTGACCGCGGCGATCGCGGTGAAGGCGACCCCGACGCCACCGATCGCGGCCGCTGCCGCGACGGAGCCGGCGAGCGGCAGACCGGCGCCGACCAGGGCGACCGCGAGCAGCACGGCGGCCAGGGTGTTCGCCGCGCCGATGACGAGCAGCGCGGCGGTGAGCGGCGCGTACCGGCCGACCACGTTGGCGCCGAGCAGTTCGGCGCGGCCGGTCTCCTCGTTCTGGCGGGTGTGGCGGGTCACCGCGAAGGTGCTCATCAGCGCGACGATCAGGGCCAGCGTCACGTACGTCTCGGCGACGACCACGGCACCGAGGTCGGTGCCGTGGATGGGGCCGTTGAAGGCGCGGGCGACCAGACTGGACGCCGAGGTGGTGGCGTAGCCCAGCCGGGCCTCCTGGTCCGGGTAGATGCCGGCGACGCTGCCGGCGAGGGCGTAGCCGAGCAGGGGCGTGCCGAGGATCCAGATGGCGAGGCGGATCCGGTCGCGGCGCAGCACGAGCCGGGCCAGCCGGGTCGTGCCGGTGAGGGCGCTCATCGGGCACCGCCCTGCGGCGCGTCAGCCGGCACACCGGCGGCAGATCCATCGGCCGACGCGGCGGCGCCAGGACCGTCGGCCGACCCAGCAGCGGCGCCGTAGCCATCGGCCGACGCGGCACCGGCGGCAGGACCAGCGACCGACCCAGCAGCGGCGGCGGGGTCGTCGCCGTAGTGGCGGAGGAAGAGCTGCTCCAGGGTGGGTGGTGTGCTGGTCAGCGCGCGGACGCCGAAGCGGATGAGCTGGCCGAGCAGCTCGTCCAGGTGGGCGGGCTCGACCTCCAGGTGGGTGCGGCCGTCGACCTCGTGCACGTCGTGCACACCGGGCAGCGCGTCCAGGCCGGTGACCGGGCGGGCGGTCTCGACGGTCACCGCCGTGCGGGTGAGGTGGCGCAGCTCGGTGAGGGTGCCGGACTCGACGGTTCGGCCTTCGCGGATGATGCTGACCCGGTCGCAGAGCGCCTCGACCTCGGCGAGCACGTGGCTGGAGAGCAGCACCGTGGCGCCGGCTTGCTTGACCCGCCGGACCTCGTCCTGGAACACCGCCTCCATGAGGGGGTCGAGGCCGGAGGTCGGCTCGTCGAGCACGTACAGCTCCACCGGGGAGGAGAAGGCGGCGACGATGGCGACCTTCTGCCGGTTGCCCTTGGAGTAGGTGCGGCAACGGCGGGTCGGGTCCAGGTCGAAGCGGTGCAGCAGTTCGTCGCGGCGGCGGCGGTCGAGGCCGCCGCGCAGTTGACCGAGCAGGTCGATGGCTTCCCCGCCGGTAAGGTTCGGCCAGAGGTTGACGTCACCCGGCACGTACGCCAGTCGGCGGTGTAGGCGGACCGCGTCGCGCCACGGGTCGGCGCCGAGCACCTGGGCGTCGCCGGAGTCGCGGCGGAGCAGCCCGAGCAGGATCCGGATGGTGGTGGACTTTCCGGAGCCGTTGGGCCCGAGGAAACCGTGCACCTCCCCCTGCTCGACCTGCAGGTCCAACCCGTCGAGTGCCCGGATCGCGCCGAACGTCTTGACCAGGTTGCCGATCGAGATGACGGGCATGGCCCCTCCTGCCGTTGGTTACGTCGACCGTCACCACTGTACTGACCAACGGTCAGTCGAATCAACGGTGATGGTGCCCACCGGTCAGGGCGTCGCTAGGCTGGCCGGCATGACCGCCGATCCCGCGGACGACACCCGTACCCGGATCCTGCGCGCCGCGCTCGACCTGTTCGCCGAACACGGCTACCAGCGGACCTCGCTGCGCCAGATC
Organism: Micromonospora sp. NPDC049049; assembly: GCF_040649115.1. NCBI lineage: Bacteria > Bacillati > Actinomycetota > Actinomycetes > Micromonosporales > Micromonosporaceae > Micromonospora > Micromonospora sp. NPDC049049. The sequence continues at coordinate 237,922 of NZ_JBEZEX010000006.1, forward strand.
GGCGAGCGGCTGCGGCTCACCAAGACCGCGATCCTGTACCACTTCCCGGCCAAGGAGAACCTCCTCGCCGCCCTGGTCGAGCCCCTGGTGGCAGACCTGGAGGCGCTGCTCGACTCGGCCCAGCATCAGCCCACCGAGCTGGCCCGGTGGACGGTGCTGGAGGGCTGGGTGGACGTCATGCTCGCCCATCGCCGACCGCTCGGCATGCTCTTCCACGACATCGCGCTGGTCGGCCGGGGCGACACGTACCACCGCCTGATGGTGATCGCGATGCGGGCCAACGACCTCATCGCCGGCCCGGACGCCGGGCGTCGGGAGCGGGTCCGGGCGGTGCAGGCGGTCGCGGCGTGCAGCGATCCGATCGTCTTCTTCACCGACGTGTCCGACGAGGTGCTGCGCGCCGACATGCTCGACGGCGTACGCCGACTGCTGGCCCCGCTGCCTGCGGACCCCGCGGCCGAGCCGCACTCAGACGCGACCCTCGGGAGCGCGACCCCGACGCTGCCGGCGGGCGCGGCCAGCGGGCCGGCGAGCGGCGCGGGAAGCCGCCGTCGGCGTCCGGGGCGGCCGCCCGCGCTGGGCCGGGAGCAGGTCGAGGCGGCCCGACGGATGCACGCGGCGGGCACCCACTCGGTGGACGCCATCGCCGCCGAGCTGGGCGTCTCGCGGGCCACCGTCTACCGCCACCTGACCGCGTAATAACGAGACAGTTGCGAGACTGTTTCGAGACGGTTGTGATTCGGCGTTCAGGCCGCCAGCGTGGCGTAGCGGCCGTTGCGGTCCAGCAGGCTGTCGTGAGTGCCGGCCTCGACGATCCGACCGTGGTCGAGCACCGCGATCTGGTCGGCCTCGCGCACGGTGGAGAGCCGGTGCGCGATGGTGATCGTGGTGCGCCCCTGGGCGAGCACGTCGAAGGCCCGCTGTACGGCGCGCTCGGTCTCGGTGTCCAGCGCGCTGGTGGCCTCGTCGAGGACCAGGATGCGCGGGTCGCGCAGCAGCGTCCGGGCGATGGCGAGGCGCTGCTTCTCACCGCCGGAGAACCGGTGCCCACGTGAGCCGACCATGGTGTCGTACCCGTCGGGCAGCCCGGCGATCAGGTCGTGGATCTGGGCGGCGCGGGCGGCGTCCTCGATCTCGGTGTCGGTGGCCTCCGGGCGGGCGTAGCGCAGGTTCTCCCGGACTGTGGTGTGCAGCAGGTACGTCTCCTGGCTGACCACGCCGACGATCGCGGCCAGGTCGGCCAGGCGCAGGTCGCGCAGGTCCACGCCGTCGACGGTGATCCGGCCGGCGGTCGGGTCGTGCAGCCGGCTGACCAGCCCGGCAAGGGTGCTCTTGCCGGAGCCGGTCTCGCCGACCAGGGCGAGGCTGGTGCCGGCGGGCACGTCGAGGGTGATCCCGGCGAGGGCGGCGGTGTCGCTGCCCGGGTAGCCGAAGGTGACGTCCTCCAGGCGCAGGTGGCCGCGTACCCGGGCGGGGTCGAGGTGGACCGGCTCGGTGGGGTCGGCCACGTCGACCGGTAGGTCCAGGTATTCGAAGATCCGGGCGAAGAGCGCCAGCGAGGCGGTGAGCGAGACGCCCACGTTGAGCAGGCCCATCAACGGTCGGAACAGGCCGCCCTGCAGGGCCGTGAAGGCGACCAGGGTGCCGATGCTCAGCGTGCCGGCGGTGCCGGGCAGCCCGGCGGCGAGGTAGATGACCGCCGGTACGGCGGCGAAGATGATGCTCATCGAGGCCATCCGCCAGCGGCCGGCCAGCTCACTGCGCAGCTCCAGGTCGACCAGTCGTGCCGAGGAGGCGGTGAACCGGTCGATCAGCGCCGGGCCGGTGCCGAGGGTCTTGGCCAGCTGTACGCCACTGATCGAGAGCCCTTCTTCCACTGTGACGTTGAGGTCGGCGAGTTCGCGTTGCCGTTGTGCGGTGATCTCGCGGCGCATCCGGGCGACCCGCCGGGTCAGCCAGATGGCCGGCGGCAGCACCACGAGCGAGACCAGGGAGAGCTGCCAGGAGAGCGCGACCATGGCGACCGTGGTGGCGACCACGGTGGTGAGATTGGCGGCGACGGCGGTGGCGGTGGAGGTGACCACCGACTGCATGCCGCCGATGTCGTTGGTGATCCGGGACTGCACCTCGCCGGTGCGGGTGCGGGTGAAGAAGCCCAGTGACTGGCGCTGGAGGTGGCTGAAGACGTCGGTGCGCAGCCGGTGCATGACCCGCTGGCCGACCTGGGTGGAGATCCAGGTCTGCACGACGCCGAGGGCGGAGGTCACCGCCGCGACGGCGACCATGCCGACGACCAGCCAGACCAGCAGCGTCACGTCGCCCTGCGGCAGGGCCCGGTCGATCACGGCCCGCAGCAGGAACGGGGTGGCCATCGCGATGATCGAGGAGACCACGATGATCGCGATGACGGCGGCCAGCGCGGGTCGGTGGGGGGTGAACAGGTGGCCGATGCGGCGCAGCGACACCTGACGCGCCTGCGTCTTCTCTTCGGCGCTGAGGGTGCGGTGGCCGCGGTCGCGGCCCATGGGGGTGGGTTCCAAGGGGGCACTACCCTTCGTCGGCGATATTGCTGAGGTTACCTCATCATGAGGTAGCAACCACATCTGCTGCTACCGTATTCCGGTGACCGAGCACACCGTCGACAGCGCCGACGACGAGAGCCTGGCGGAGACGTTCTGGGCGGTGGCGTCCCGTCTGCGCCGGCAGACCCGGGACTCACTGGTGCCCTGGGACGTCACCCCCAGCCAGTCCCGGGCCCTCGGCGTGCTGGCCCGGCACGGCGAGGTACGCCCCGGCACCCTCGCCGAGCACCTGCGCATCGCGCCCCGCTCGGCGACCGAGGTCGTCGACGACCTCCAGACCCGAGGGCTTGTCGAACGCCGGCCCGACCCGGCCGACCGTCGGGCGACCCTTGTCGCGCTCACCGAGGAGGGCAACCGGGTCAGCACCGCCATCCGGGCCGCGCGCCGGGCCGAGGCGGACCGCTTCTTCGGCCACCTCGACGACACCGACCGCGCCGAACTGGCCCGCATCCTGCGCACCCTGCGTACCTGAGACCTGTGGGTTTGCCCGCCCCACACCCGGGTAACCTGCGCCCCCCGTTCGCACGGCGGGGCCCCCGCCACCACCAGTCGGGGAGACGCCACAGGAGGACGCGCATGTCTGCCCTGACCCATCACCGTCCCGGCTGATGTGCGGGATCAGCGGGGAGGCGCGATTCGACGGTCGCTCGCCCGACGCGGCGGCGGTCACCCGGATGACCGAGGCGATGCGCTCACGAGGGCCGGACGACGAGGGCCTGTTCGCCAAGGGCTGGGTGACCCTCGGGCACCGTCGACTGACCATCATCGACCTGTCCGAAGCGGGCGGGCAGCCGATGGTCCGCGACGACCTGGGCCTGGCGCTGGTCTTCAACGGCTGCGTCTACAACTACCCGGAGCTGCGCGAGGAGTTGCGCCGGGCCGGGTACGCCTTCCACTCCACCAGCGACACCGAGGTGATCCTGGTGGCGTACGCCCACTGGGGTGAGCGTTTCGTCGACCACCTGGTCGGCATGTTCGCGATCGGGCTGGTCGACCGGGTCCGGCGGCGGCTGATCCTGGCCCGCGACCGGCTCGGCATCAAACCGCTCTACCTCGCCGAGACACCGGGCCGGCTGCGGTTCGCCTCCACCCTGCCCGCGCTGCTGGCCGCCGGCGACGTCGACACCGGCATCGACCCGGTGGCGCTGCACCACTACCTGTCCTGGCACTCCATCGTGCCCGCGCCGCGGACCGTGCTGCGCGGCGTGCGCAAGCTCCCGCCGGCCACCCTGCGGGTGATCGAGGCCGACGGGGCCAGCCGCGAGGAGGTCTACTGGCGACCCGACTACCTGCGGGAGCCCGCCGACGCGGGGATGGACGCCGCCGACTGGCGGGCCGCGATCGGCGACGCGCTGCGCGCGGCGGTACGCCGACGGCTGGTCGCCGACGTGCCGGTGGGGGTGCTTCTCTCCGGCGGACTGGACTCCAGCCTCATCGTGGCGCTGCTCGCCGAGGCCGGCCAGCAACACCTGCGGACGTTCAGCATCGGCTTCGACAGCCGCGACGGCGAGTCTGGCGACGAGTTCCACTACTCCGACCTGGTGGCCCGCGCGTACGACACCGACCACCACCGGATCCGGCTGGCCGACGACGACCTGGTGCCCGCCGTCCGACGGGCCGTGCTGGCGATGACCGAGCCGATGGGCAGCCACGACGTGGTCGCCTTCCACCTGCTCTCCGAGCAGGTGGCGCAGCACGTGAAGGTGGCCCAGTCGGGGCAGGGCGCCGACGAGGTGTTCGCCGGCTACGGCTACCACCAGCCACTGGTCGAGGCACCCCGGCACGGCGCCGCCGAGACGTTCGCCGCCGCGTTCTTCGACCGCGACCACGACGAGCTGCGCCGCATCGTCGGCCCGGCGTACGCGCTGGAGCACGACGCCAGCCGGGACCTGCTCACCGGGCACCTCGCCGCGCCCGGGGCGCAGACCGCGCTGGACGCCGTGTTGCGGCTGGACACCCACCTGATGCTCCCCGACGACCCGGTCAAACGGGTGGACAGCATGAGCATGGCGTGGGGTCTGGAGGTGCGCACACCCTTCCTCGACCAGGACCTGGTCACCCTGGCCGCGCACTGCCCGCCGGAGCACAAGGTCGGCCAGGGTGGCAAGGGCGTGCTCAAGGAGGTCGCCCGGGAGGTGCTGCCGGCCGAGGTGATCGACAGGCCCAAGGGCTACTTCCCGGTGCCGGCGCTGCGCAACGTGGACGGCCCGGTGCGCGAGCTGGTCGCCGAGGCGTTGCAGGCGCCGGCCGCGCGCGAGCGCGGGCTCTTCCGCCCGGAGTACGTGGCACATCTGCTGGCCGATCCGGACCGGGCGGAGGCCGCGGCCGGCAGCAACAAGCTGTGGCAACTCGGCCTGCTGGAGCTGTGGCTCCAGACCCACGACATCCGCTGACCCCGGTGGGCCGTGACGGGCGGCCGGTCAGCTGGCGGCGGTGCGGGCGATCAGATCGTCGAGGACCACGCGCAGCTCTCCGGCGCGCTCCAGCACCCGCCGCTGCCGGGTGGCGCCGGTGCCGTCGCGACGCAGCCGGGCGAGCTGCGCCAACACGTACCCGAGGTCGCCGTGGCGCAGCAGGGCCGGAGCGATCACCGCCATCATCTCGTCGACGAGCGCCCAGGCGGGCCGGGTACCACCGGCACGCAGGTCGATCAGCTCGCCGTCGAGACCGTCGTGGGCGGCCCGCCAGTGCGCCGCGGCGACCAGGCAGTCCCGGACGTTCGGCGCGTCCACCCCGGCGCGTACGTCGTCGGCGAGGGTGGCGACGAGGGATCGGACCAGCGCGGCGACCAGCACCGCGTCGTCGACCTCGGTGCAGACGTCACCGACCCGCACCTCCACCGTCGGGTAGGTAGACGACGGCCGGGCGTACCAGTAGACCATCGCCGCGTCGAGCATGATCCCGGCGGCGATCAGCTCGTCGACGGTGCTGTCGTAGTCGGCGCCGGAGTCGAAGTACGGCGTCGGTCCGATGCTGGGCCAGCGTTCCAACTGCATCGAGCGCCAACTGGCGTGCCCGGTGTCGTACCCGTCGTGCAGCGGCGAGTTGGTGGTGATCGCCTGCACCACCGGCAGCCACACCCGCAGGTGGTTGCAGACCTGCACGGCCAGTTCCCGGTCGGGCAGGCCGACGTGCACGTGGCAGCCGCACACCGCCGGGTCGTGGGCCACCGGCCCGTACCGGCGCGACATCGCGTGGTAGCGCGGTTCGTCGGGGACCGTCCGGTGCGGCTCGGCCACCGGGGTGGCACCGACCGCCACCAGCCGAGCCCCGGCCGCCGTGGCCGCGTCGGCGGCGGAGCGGCGCAACGCCACCAGGTGCGCGCGCAGTTCGGTGAGGTCGGCGCAGACCGGGGTGACCATCTCCACCATGCTGTGCCGGAACTCCTGGCGGCTCTGCTCCCGGGCGGGGCCGCGCAGCGCGGCGAGCACCTGGTCGGCCACCGGTAGGTTCCGGCCGCTGTCCGGGTCGAGCAGCAGGAACTCCTCCTCCACGCCGAGCGTGAGGGTGGACAGGTCGGGCGCGGTGTCGACGGCGGTCGGTCGGTACGCCATGGCCCCTCCCATCCACTGCTGCGGCGGAGCCTCGGATTCCCGGCCGCCCCTGCGGCAAACGCGCCCTCAGGGCGTTGCCAGGGCCGTCGCACGTGCGGTGAGAAAGGCCCGTTCGGCCTCGTTGTCCGTCAGGGCGACAGCCATCCGGTACGCCTCGACGGCCTCCCCGCCCCGGCCGAGCCGAGCCAGCAGGTCGGCGCGGACCACGTGGTAGACGTGGTAGCCGACCAGGTCGAGGCGGTCCACCTCGATCAGCGCGACCGCCGGTCCGGCCACCTCGGCGAACGCGACGGCCCGGTTCAGCGCCACCACCGGGCTGGGGGCGACCACCGTCAGCTGGTCGTACAGCGCAAGGATCTGCGCCCAGTCCGTGTCGGCGGCGCGCCGCGCGGCGCTGTGCACGGCGGCGATCGCGGCCTGGATCTGGTACGGGCCCGGCCGGTCGCGGCGCAGGCAGCGGCGCACCAGCGCCTGCCCCTCGGTGATCAGCTCGGCGTCCCACCGGGCCCGATCCTGGCTCGGCAGCGCCACCAGCTGACCCTCGGCGTTGGTCCGCGCGTCGCGGCGGGACTCGGTGAGCAGCATCAACGCGAGCAGGCCGAGCGCCTCCGGCTCGTCTGGCATCAGCTCGACCAGCAGCCGGGTCAACCGGATCGCCTCGGCGCACAGTTCGGTCCGGACCAGGTGCGGGCCGGCGCTGGCCGTGTACCCCTCGTTGAAGATCAGGTAGAGCACCGCGAGAACCGCGTGCAGCCGGTCGGGCAGGTCAGCGTCGCGGGGCACCCGGTACGGGATCCCGGCGTTGCGGATCTTCGACTTGGCGCGGACCAGCCGTTGCGCCATGGTCGGCTCCGGCACCAGGAAGGCTCGGGCGATCTCGGCGGTGCTCAGGCCACCGAGCAGCCGCAGGGTGAGGGCGACCCGGGTGCTCGGGGCGAGCGCCGGATGGCAACAGGTGAAGATCAGCCGTAGCCGGTCGTCGTGCACCGGTCCCTCCTCGACGGGACTGTCGACGGCGAACAACAGAGCCGCCTGGGCGTGCCGGTCGACCCGGGACGCGTCGCGGCGCAGCCGGTCGATCGCCCGGTTCCGGGCCGTGGTGATGATCCAGCCGGCCGGACTGGGCGGCAGGCCGGTCGTCGGCCAGCGCGCCACCGCGACCACGAAAGCCTCCTGGACGGCCTCCTCGGCGAGGTCGATGTCGCCGAGGAGGCGGACCAGGACGGCGACCGCACGGCCGTACTCGGCGCGGAACACCGCCTCCACGTCGGGCACTGTCAGTCGCCGGCCCCGCCGTGGAAGGGGCGTACCTCGATCGGCAGGGTGGTGGCCAGCGCGTAGCGGCGACCCCAGTGCAGGGCGGCGTCCAGGTCCGGCACGTCGATGATGGTGATGCCGCCCAGGTACTCCTTGCCCTCCACGAACGGTCCGTCGGTGATGAGCACGTCGCCGTCGCGGGGCCGCAGCACGGTGGCGGTCTCCGGGCCGTGCAGGCCCTGCCCGAAGACCCACGAACCGGTGGACGCCAACTCGTCGCGCAGTTCGCCGAGCTGCCGCATCACCCCGGCCAGGAACTCCGGCTCCGGCGGCAGCTCACCCTGCGGCTGGTGGATGCTGAGCAGGTAGCGCGCCATGGTTCCTCCTCACGGACGGTCGGCCCGTCGCCGACCTCTCATCCTCCACACGATCGGCCGCCGCCCAGATCGACAGGCCGGCGGAAAATTCTCGGCGGCCGACCCGGCCCCGGTGTTGGCCTGCCCTTTGCTCTGCACCCGCGGAGGCGACGGTGCCCAGGCCCGGGTGGTGCGTCGGCGGGTGCAGAGCAAAGGACGAAGGACGGGGGTGCGGTCCGCCGGTGCCGCGATCGGAGCCGGTAGCCATGCCTGCGACGGTTCTGGGTAGACCCCGGTGTGACCGACGGCTTGCGGGTGGTCGTGGTCGGCGCCGGCTTCTCCGGGCTCGCCGCCGCGCTGGCGCTCGCCCGAGCCGGGGCCCAGGTGCGATTGTTGGAGGCTCGCGACCGGGTGGGGGGTCGGGTGCTGACCCGGTGGCTGCCCGAGCCCACGCAACTCGACCTGGGCGCGCAGTGGATCGGTCCGACCCAGGACCGGATGTACGCGCTGGTCGCCGAGCACGGGCTGGCCACCTTCGCCTCGGCATCGACCGGCGCGCCCACAGTGCTCTGGGCCGGTGCGCGCCGGGCCGAGCCGCCGGCGCAGGTGGGCCGGGTGCTGGGGCTGCTCGACGAGTACGCCGCACGACTGGACCCGGCCGAACCCTGGGCGACGCCGGAGGCCGCACTGTGGGACCGGACGACCCTCGGCGGGTGGCTCGCCGCCACGGCCGGGGACGACGACACCGCCGACTACCTGGGGCGGGTGCTCGCCGGCGGTCTGCTCGCCACCGGCGCGGACGAGCTGTCCCTGTTGCACCTGCTGTTCTACCTGCGCAGTGCCGGCGGGACCGGACCGTTGCTGGGGATGTCCGGCGGGGCACAGCAGGACCGGATCGTGGGCGGGCCGCCGGCGCTGGCCGAACGGATGGCCACCGCTCTACCGCCGGGCGCGCTGACGCTGGCCGCGCCGGTGCGGGCCATCGAACAGACAGTCGACGGCGCGACGGCGTGGACCGACACCGGGCGCGTCGACGGCGACGCCGTGGTGGTCGCGCTGGCCCCGGCGCTGGCCGGCCGGATCCGGTACGACCCGCCGTTGCCCCCGCTGCGTGACGGGCTCACCCAGCGCATGCCGATGGGTTCGGCGCTGAAGGTGCACGCCGTCTACCCGGAGCCGTTCTGGCGTGCCGACGGGTGCTCCGGGGTCGCCACCACCAGCGCCGGTCCGCTCACCGAGACGGTCGACAACTCCACCCCGACCTCGCCGATCGGGGTGCTGACCGGGTTCAGCTACTCCACCGACGCCGCCACGCTGCGCGGCATGTCCCCCGCCGGGCGTCGGCGATGCCTGCTGGAAGCGTTCGCCAACGTGGTCGGGCCACGAGCGGAGGACCCGGTGGATCTCGTCGAGTACGACTGGTCCGCCGACGAGTGGACCAGGGGCTGCTTCTCCGGTGCGCTCACCCCGGGCACCTGGCGGACGTACGGCCCGCACCTGCGGACGCCGGTGGGGCGGGTGTACTGGGCGGGCACCGAGACGGCCACCCGCTGGAGTGGCTATCTGGAGGGCGCGGTGCGCGCCGGTGAACGGGCGGCGGCCGAGGTGCTGGCCGGCTGAGCGGCACGACCGCGGCCGGCCCGGTCTCGGCGGGACCGGGCCGGCCACGGCCCTGGGTGCCACCCGGCCGACCCGGTCACAGCGGACCGGGCCGGCGCGGGCGCCCCGGTCAGGGGTAGGTGGTCAGGTACACCGTCTGGTTGGCCGCGTTCGCGGTGCCACCGGCGTTGTTGATCACCCGATTGATGGTGCCGACGCCACCGAGCGAGACGGTCACCATGTTCGTGAACCGCACGTTCGGGTTGGTGGGCACCTCGAAGGACCGTTCCTCGACCACCGCCGGGTTGACGTTGAAGTAGCTGTAGCTACCCAGCCCGTACGCCTGGTGACTGGTCACCGAATCGGCGACCTTGTACGCGGCGTAACCCCGGGTCGACCCGTTCATCCAGGCCGCCTGGTTCGGCACGTCGTAGGGCAGCTCGTTCTGGTAGAAGTACGTCCGCCCGCCGTTGCCGTTCCAGATCGTCTGGTACTTCTGGTAGTGCTCGACGAAGAGGCCGTACATGGTGACGTTGTCGCCGTTGACGGTGAGCCCGGTGTCGGCGGTGTTCAGCGTCCACCCGGTCGGTACGCCGCTGGCGGCGTGGTCGGCCCGCCACAACCACATGTGGTCGCCGATCACGTTGTCGCTGTTGACCGTCAACGTGTTGGTGGCCCTGCCGACGTGCGGCCCGCCGATGCGGAAGAACACGTCGTGCAGCGAGGTCGGGTTCGCGGCGTGGCTCGCGGACGAGCCGGACGGACCGACCTCCATCAGCACCGGCGAGTTCGTGGTGCCGGCCTCGAACATGATGCCGGCCACCTTCACGCCGTCCACATCGGCCACCCGCATGCCCACCGTGCCGTTGTCGGCCTGGATGGTGGCCAGGCCGAGGCCGAGGATCACCGTGTCGGCCCGGTTGACCTGGATCGGCTCGGTGATCCGGTGCACACCCGGGGTGAAGAGCAGGTGCTTGCCCTGGGCGAGGGCGGTGTTGATGGTGGCGGCGCTGGTGCCGGGCTGGACGACGAAGAACTGCGACAGCGACAGGGACGAGCCGGCCGGGGTCTTGTTGTACCAGCTGGTGCCGGTGGAGTTGGTGCGCAGCGCGGGCACGAAGACCCGGTACTCACCGCTTCCGGTCACGTAGAGGAACGGCTTCTCCCGTACCTGCGGGGTCTGCGGGATCACCGTGTGCGACGGGTTGGGGAAGCTGGGCGCGGGAGCGCCGTTGACGCCCTGGAAGACCATGTTCCACACCGAACCGGTCCAGCCGTTGCCGAACTCGCTGTTGCGGGAGTACCACTGCTGCTGCGAGCCGGAGACGACGAGGCCGTCGATGCGGGTGTCGGCCAGCAGGCCGCCGCTGGACCAGCCGTCGCCGCCGTTCCAGAGTTGGATCTGGTTCTGCGCGCCGCGCAGGTGCATCCGTCGGTACGGCGCCGCCTGGGAGACCGCCCAGCGCTCCACGGTCTGCCCGGCGGGCAGGGTGACCGACAGGTTCTCGGCGGCCCGCCAGAAGTTCTGCGTGGCGTTGCCGCCGAACCAGAACGCCTCGGTACGCACGTGGCCGTTGAGGTTGACGTCGTCGGGGCTCATGCCGAGGCCGGCGACCTGGGTGAAGAAGCCGAGGTTGACGTCGGCGGTGTAGGTGCCGGGCTTGAACAGCACCGCGTAGCGCTGCGGGCCGAACTGGTTGGTCTCCTGCTGGGTGAAGAGGGTGTTCAGTCGACTCTGGATGGTCGACGTCGGGGTGCTCGGGTCGAAGACGAACGTGTTCGGCCCGAGGTTCGGGTTGTACGGGTCGGTGGGCGTCACCGGGGGTTCGTTGGTGCCGCCGCTCTCGCCGTAGACCTGGAACTCCCAGAGCGAGTAGCCGTAGCCGGTACCGCGGGTGGTGCCGTACATGCGGACGTAGCGGCCGGCGCCGGAGACGGTGAGGTTCTGGGTGCCGCCGGTGCTGGTGGTGGTCGAGTAGATCGTGGTCCAGGTGGACCCGTTGTCGGAGGTCTGGATTTGGAAGGCCCGACCGTAGGCGCCCTCCCAGAGCAGGTTGACCTGGGTGATGGTGGCCCGGGCGCCCAGGTCGACCTGGAGCCACTGCGGGTCGCTGAACGCGCTGGACCAGCGGCTGCCGGTGTTGCCGTCGACAGCGGCGGCGGCGGGGGTTCCGCCGTTCTCGGTGGACGAGGCGGTGGCCGTACGGCCCTGGGACAGCAGGACGGGGGCGGCCTGCGCGGGTGCGGTGGCTCCGGTCGGCGTGAGCGCCGCGACCAGGGCCACGGTGAGCCCGACGAGCAGGTGGCGCACGACCCGGGGACGCGGGCGTACGGATGTAGCACGAGATGTCATGACATCGCCTGTCGATAGGGGGTTACGGGTTGCCGCACGGATGGGATCGGACTCGCCCGTGACGCCGTGGATGGTGCCGCCGACGCGGTGCCGCGGGGAGGAGAGCGCTCTCGTAGGAGTGTTGCGGCGAGATTGCGGCGGCGTCAAGACATCGATCTATAACTTCGTTATTTATCCCGAGGATTCTTTTTGGGTAATTTGCCGTCGGCCTGCGGAGTCGTGCTCCGTCAGCGTCGGACGCCACCCTCGGTGAGGAAGCGGGCGATCGGGAGGGTTGCCGCGCCCAACGCCACCGCGTCCACCCCGAGCCGGCACAGCTCGATCGACGCCTGCTCGTACGGCTGGCGCAGCGCCTGCCGACCGGCAGCCTCCCGCACGGCCGGCAGCAGGTCGCCGAGGGCCATCGCCGCCCAGCCGCCGAGCACCACGCGCTCCGGGTTGAACAGGTTGATCAGGTTCGCCACCCCGGCACCGAGGTAACCCGCGGTGTCCTCCAGGACCCGTCGGGCGGTGGCCGAGGTCTCGGCGGCGGCGACCAGCGCGGCGATCTGGGACTCCTCGTCCTCGCCCGGCACCTGTCGACCCCTGCGCGCCTCGCGGTAGCGGTCGATGATCGCCTCCGCCCCCACGTACGCCTCCAGGCAACCGCGCGCGCCGCACCGGCAGACCCGGCCGCCGTACACAAGGGTGGTGTGCCCCCACTCCCCCGCGCTGCTGGACGCGCCCCGGTAGGTGGCGCCGTTGGTCACCACCGACGCGCCGACACCGGAGCCGACCAGCGCGAAGACGGCGTGCCGGGCGCCCCGGCCGGCACCGAACCACATCTCGGCCTGGCCCAGGGTCTTCGCGCCGTTGTCGATGTGCAGCGGCAGGTCGGTGCCGGCCCCGATCAGACGCTCCAGCGGCACCCGGTCCCAGCCGAGGGCCTGGGCGTGCACGACGGCCTCGGCGCCCTGCTCGACCACGCCGGAGACGCCGATGCCGACGCCGAGCACGTCACCGGGGGTCACCCCGGCCTGGCCGGTGACCGCGTCGATGCCGGCCAGCACGTGCCCGGCCACCAGGTCGGGCTCGGTACGGGCCGGGTCGAGCGGGTACTCGATGCTGGCCAGCAGGGTCATCGCGAAGTCGAACAGCTCCACCCGGACCCGGGTCTCGCCGACGTCCACGCCGATCACGAAGGCGAAGCGGGGCGCGATCCTCAGCAGCATGCTGGGCCGGCCGCCGTCGGACTCGGCGGCGCCGGCCTCGGCGACCAGCTCTTCGTCGATCATGTCGGCCACCACGTTGCTGACCGCGGGTTGGCTCAGTCCGGTGCTGCGCACCAGGTCCTGCCGGGTGAGCAGGCCGTCCAGGAAGAGCTTGGTCAGCAGGGCGGACCGGTTGCGCAACCGCACGCTGCGGTTGGTGGCACGCGCCAGCTCCACTCGTCACCTCGTTCCCGTCGGCCGTTCGAGGCGACTGTAACCGCCTCGTGCTTGACGACCCACCTGCCAGCAACTTTAATGACGACATAAATTAAGCCGTGATGTAACTCCCGGGAAACGCCGACGGACCCCGACGGCGCACCCCCGAACCCTGTCCGCAGCCGGCCCCCGTCACCCGACCCCTATCGGTGACGAATGCCGGCGGACCCCCACCACGCACCGGAAGGGCTGACCCGTGTCGAGACGACACCTCGGGATATTCACCGCCGCCGTACTGGCGGCCGCATCGCTGACCGCCTGCGGAGGCTCCGGCGACGACTCCGCCGCATCACCCAAGACACTCACCTACTGGGCCAGCAACCAGGGCGCCAGCCTGGAGGCCGACAAGACCATCCTCCAGCCGGAGTTGGACAAGTTCGAGAAGCAGACCGGGATCAAGGTCACCGTCGAGGTGGTCCCCTGGTCGGATCTGCTCAACCGCCTGCTGGCCGCCGCCGCCTCCGGCAAGGGCCCGGACGTGGTCAACATCGGCAACACCTGGTCGGCGTCGTTGCAGGCCACCGGCGCGCTGGTCGAGTTCGACGACGCCGCCCTGCAGGCCGTCGGCGGCAAGGACCGCATCGTGCCCGCCGCGCTCGCCGCCGCCGGCGCACCCGGCAAGCCGCCGGCCGCCGTGCCGCTCTACAGCATGGCGTACAGCCTGTACTACAACAAGAAGTCGTTCGCCGACGCCGGCATCACCGCGCCGCCCACCACCTGGGAGCAGGTCGTCGAGTACGGCAAGAAGCTGAGCACCGGCGGCAAGTGGGGCCTGGCGATCGAGGGCGCCAACCCGTCGGAGAACGCCCACCACGCGTTCACCTTCAGCCAGCAGTACGGCGGCGAGTGGTTCGACTCGGCCGGCAAGCCGACCTTCGACACCCCGCAGAACGTGTCGGCGATCAAGCGGTACATCGACTTCATGGCCGCCGACAAGATCACCAACCCGAGCAACGCCGAGTACGCGCAGAACCAGTCGGTCTCCGACTTCGCCAACGGCAAGGCCGCCATGCTGCTGTGGCAGTCCGCCGGGTCGAACCTGAAGACGCAGAACATGCCCGCCGACGCGTACGGGGTGGCCCCGGTGCCGTTCCTGGCCAGCCCGCCGGCCGGCGGCAAGAAGGTCAACAGCATGGTCGCCGGGATCAACATGGCGGTCTTCAAGCACACCAAGAACAAGGACGGCGCGCTGAGCTTCGTCAAGTTCATGACCAGCGACGAGGAGCAGACGCTCCTCAACAAGACGTACGGCTCGCTGCCGGCGGTGAAGACCGCGGCCTCTGACCCGGCGTTCAGCGCGACGGAGCAGAAGAACATCCAGGAGACCCTGGTCACGACCGCGGCCCCGCTGCCGCAGGTGCCCGATGAGAGCACCTTCGAGACCCTGGTCGGCACCGCGATGAAGGAGTTGTTCGCCGACGCGGCCAGTGGCAAGCCGGTCACCGAGGCTTCGGTGAAGGCCAAGCTGACCGACGCGCAGCAGAAAATGCGCTGACCGAGGCGTGACCGGTGGCCGTGGTCGGGTGCTGAACCCGACCACGGCCACCGCCTCCGAGAGGACCCTGATGGCAACCAGCACCACCGCGCCGGACGCCGACCGACGCGAATCCCGGGCCGGATCACCGACCCGGAAGCCGGCCCGCCGGCCCCGCGGCCCCCGCCGCTCACTTCTGCCGTACCTGCTGCTCGCACCGGCCGTCGTGCTGGAACTCGCCATCCACGTGATCCCGATGGTCGTCGGGGTCTGGATGAGCCTGCTGGAGCTGACCCAGTTCCACATCCGCGACTGGTCCACCGCGCCCTTCATCGGGCTGGAGAACTACCGGGCGACACTCGACCTGAACAGCGCCGCCGGCAAGGAACTGCTGCACTCGTTCTGGGTCACCCTGGCCTACAGCCTGCTCTCGGTCGGGTTCGCCTGGCTGCTCGGCATCTCGGCGGCGGTCGTCCTGCAACGGCCGTTCCGTGGACGCGCGATCCTGCGGGCGCTGTTCCTCACCCCGTACGCGCTGCCGGTCTACGCCGCCGTGATCACCTGGAGCTTCCTCCTGCAACGCGACACCGGCCTGGTCAACCACGTGCTCGTGGACCAGCTCGGGCTGATGAAC
The DNA here is from genome assembly GCF_040649115.1 of Micromonospora sp. NPDC049049. Lineage (NCBI taxonomy): Bacteria > Bacillati > Actinomycetota > Actinomycetes > Micromonosporales > Micromonosporaceae > Micromonospora > Micromonospora sp. NPDC049049. The sequence goes on from NZ_JBEZEX010000006.1 coordinate 253,197, forward strand.
GAACGGCCGTTCTGGTTGATCGGCGACAACAGCTTCTGGTCGCTGCTGGTGGTGTCGGTCTGGCGTAACTGGCCGTTCGCGTTCCTGTGCCTGATGGCCGGGTTGCAGAACGTGCCCGGTGAGCTGTACGAGGCCGCCGCGATCGACGGCGCCGGGTTCTGGCGCCGACTGCGCTCGGTCACGCTGCCGATGCTGCGGCCGGTCAACCTGGTGCTGCTGCTGGTGCTGTTCCTGTGGACGTTCAACGACTTCAACACCCCGTTCGTGCTGTTCGGCGGCTCCGCGCCGGAGCAGGCCGACCTGATCTCCATCCACATTTACCGCAGCTCCTTCAAGACCTGGGACTTCGGCTCCGGGTCGGCGATGTCGGTGGCGCTGCTGCTGTTCCTGCTGGTCGTCTCGGCCGCGTACCTGCTGATCACCAACCGTCGGAGGGACGACCATGCGTGAGACCGCCGGCGAGCGCTGGGGCCGGCGCATCGTGCTGACCCTGCTCACCCTCTTCGTCGTCATCCCGCTCTACGTCATGGTCACCTCGGCGGCCAAGCCGTTGCAGGACGTGCAGAACGGCTTCACCTGGTGGCCCAGCCGGCCCACCCTGCAACCGTTCATCGACATGTGGAGCACCGTGCCGCTGGCCCGGTACCTGGTGAACAGCCTGGTGGTGTCGAGCATCGCGGCGGTCTGCTCGGTGGCGGTGGCCATCTTCGCCGCGTTCGCGGTGAGCCGCTACCGGTTCCGCGGTCGCGGTGTCTTCTCGGTGACCGTGCTGTCCACGCAGATGTTCCCCGGCATCCTGTTCCTGCTGCCGCTGTTCCTCATCTACGTCAACCTGGGCAACGCCACCGGCATCGAGCTGTACGCCAGTCGCACCGGCCTGGTCATCACGTACCTGACCTTCTCGTTGCCGTTCTCGATCTGGATGCTGGTCGGCTACTTCGACTCGATCCCCCGGGGTCTGGACGAGGCGGCGCAGGTCGACGGCGCCGGTCCGCTGCGCACCCTGTTCCAGGTCATCCTGCCGGCCGCCGTGCCCGGCGTGGTCGCGGTCACCGTGTACGCGTTCATGACCGCGTGGGGTGAGGTGCTCTTCGCGTCGGTGATGACCGACGAGGGCAGCCGCACCCTGGCCGTCGGCCTCCAGGGCTACTCCACCCAGTTCAACGTCTACTGGAACCAGATCATGGCCGCCTCGCTGGTGGTCAGCATCCCGGTCGTCGTCGGGTTCCTTGCCCTACAGCGCTACTTCGTCGCCGGCCTCACCGCCGGTGCGGTCAAGTGAGTCATCCAACCCCAGAGGAGAACCGACCCGTGCCCGACCTGTCCAAGCTGCCACCCGACTTCCTCTGGGGTGTCGCCACGGCGGCGTACCAGATCGAGGGGGCCGTCGACGTCGACGGCCGGGCACCGTCCATCTGGGACACCTTCTCGGCGACCCCCGGGACTGTCGACAACGGCGACACCGGCGCGGTGGCGTGCGACCACTACCACCGGTGGCCGGAGGACCTGGCGCTGCTGCGCCGACTCGGCGTGGACGCGTACCGTTTCTCGGTGGCCTGGCCCCGGGTCATGCCCGACGGCGTCGGGCGGGTCAACGCCGCCGGGCTGGACTTCTACGACCGGCTCGTCGACACGTTGCTCACCGACGGGATCCGACCGTTCGTCACGCTCTACCACTGGGATCTGCCGCAGGTTCTGCAGGACTCCGGCGGTTGGCCGGAGCGGGCCACCGCCGAGGCGTTCGCCGACTACGCGGCGGTGGTCGCCGGCCGCCTCGGTGACCGCGTGGCCGACTGGTGCACCGTCAACGAGCCACTCTGCGTGTGCTGGATCGGGCACCTGGAGGGCAACATGGCCCCCGGCGAGCGCGACCTCACCCGCGCCGTGCACGCCTCGCACCACGTGCTGCTCGGGCACGGCCTGGCCACCCAGGCGATCCGCGCCAACGCCGCCCGGCCGGCCTCGGTGGGCCTGGTCGTCAACCTCAGCCCGATCGAGGCGGCGACCGACCGACCAGAGGACGTCGCGGCGGCCCGCCGGGCCGACGGGCACGTCAACCGGTGGTGGCTGGACCCGATCCACGGGCGCGGCTACCCCGCCGACATGATCGCCACCTACGGGGTCGAGCCGCCGGTACGCGGCGACGATCTGGCGGTGATCGCCACGCAGACGGACTTCCTCGGGGTGAACTACTACTTCCGCCAACTGGTGGTCGACGATCCGACAGGTCCGGCGCCGTTCGCGAAGCAGGTGCCGGTGCCCGGCTCGGTGGAGACCGCGATGGGCTGGGAGATGTACCCGGCGGGCCTGGAGCGGCTGCTCGTCGACGTGCACGAGGAGTACCGGCCGGGCCGGATCATCGTCACCGAGAGCGGCTCGGCGTGGCCGGACGAGGTCACCCCGGACGGCACTGTCGAGGACAAGGAACGCACCGACCACCTGGAGCAGCACCTGGCCGCGTGCGCGTCGGCGGTGGCCCGAGGGGTTCCCCTGGACGGCTACTTCGTCTGGTCACTGCTGGACAACTTCGAGTGGGCGTACGGCTACGACAAGCGCTTCGGGCTGGTGCACGTCGACTACGCCACCCAGCGCCGGACGGTGAAGGCCAGCGGTCTGCGCTACGCCGAGGTGATCCGCGCCCACCAGCGGCTCGCCCGCACCACCGGAACCGCGACGCCGGTGGCCTGAACGGGGGCGGTGCGAGCGGCCGTCCGGGGCCCCGACCCCGGGCGGCCGTTTCCGTTCCGATCGGAGGAAACCACCACCGGCCGCGTTGCCGAGTGGCTAGCCTGCGGCAATGTCCGCAGCACCCGACGAGGCCGAGCAGCCCGACGCAGGAGCGCGAGTGACCGGCACCGACCGGATGACGGCCTTCAGCGACGGGGTCTTCGCCATCGTCATCACCCTGCTGGTCATCGAATTGCGGGTGCCGGAATACCACGAGGGCGAGTTGCTGACCGGCCTGCTCGGCGAGGGCGCCTCCTACCTGGCCTTCGTGGTGTCCTTCGTCTACATCGGGGTGCTCTGGCTCAACCACCACGCGCTGCTGCGGCTGATCCGCGGCACCACGCTCACGTTGAGCTGGATCAACCTCGGTGTGCTCTTCGGCGCGGTGATCATCCCCTTCCCCACCGCGGTGCTGGCGTCCGCGTTCACCCATGGCGACACCGACGACCAGCGCGCGGCTGTCGCCCTGTACGCGCTGGCCGCGGCCCTGATGTCAGCCCCCTGGCTGGTGTTCTTCGGCTACCTGCACCGCCACCCGGCGCTGCTCCAGCGTCGGGTCAGCCCCGAGTACGTGCGGACGCAGCGGCTGCGACCGGTCACCGGCCTGATCCTGTACGGGCTCAGCGGTCTGCTCGGCTGGTTCGTCAGCCCGGTGCTGGGCCTGATCGGCGTCATCATCATGATCACCTATCACGCGATCACCAGCGAGGGTCTGCCCCGCTGGCTGACCCGTCGCTGACCGGGCGGAGTCGGCGCAGGTCGGCCGGGGTGTCCACGTCGGCCGGGGACCCGACGTCGTCACAGGGCACCTCCGCCACCAGGTCCGGCCGGTCGCGCAGCAGGTCGCGCGCGCCCCGGTCGCCGACGGCGTACCCGCTCAACAGTGGCCAGGTCTCCCGGCCCAGCAGGATCGGGTGCCCGGGTCGGCCGGCGTAGGTGGCGACCGCGACGAGGGCGCCGCCGTCGTACGCGGCGCGCACCCGGCGCACCGCGACCGGGCTGAGCAGTGGCTGGTCGACGAGGACCACGACGGCGGCCGGCACGTCGGCCGGCAGCGAGGCCAGACCGCGCAGCAGCGACGAGCCCAGCCCGTCCGCCCAGCGATCGTGGCGGACCGGCACCGCGCCGGGCAGGTCGGGCACCTCGTCGGCGCCCGCACCGAGCACCACGTGCACGGGTGCGCAGCCGCCATCGCCGAGCAGCCGGATCGCGCGCCGCACCAGCGGCTCGCCGTCCAGCTCGACCAGCGCCTTCGGCTGGCCGTAGCGCCGCCCGGCGCCGGCGGCGAGCAGCAGTCCGGCGGTCACCGTCGTCACCTCCCGTACGAAGGGCTTTGCGTTATTCGCCCCGAGATATACCGACAAAGCTAGTCTGGGCCGGTGCAGGGCGGACCGGAGAACGCGACCACGATCGACGAGCGCCACTCGTCCCGGGTGACGGTCGAGGTCAACGGCGCGTCCCGTGAGGTGACCCTGGACAACCGCACCACACTGCTCGACACGCTGCGCGAGCACCTCGACCTGACCGGGGCGAAGAAGGGCTGCGACCACGGCCAGTGCGGCTCCTGCACGGTGCTGCTCGACGGCCGGCGGGTGAAGAGCTGCCTGGTCTTCGCGGTGACCGTGGACGGCCGGTCAGTGGTGACCGTCGAGGGGCTGGCCGGGCCGGACGAGCTGTCCCCGTTGCAGGCCGCCTTCGTCGCGCACGACGCCTTCCAGTGCGGCTACTGCACTCCCGGGCAGCTCTGCTCCGCCCGGGGCATGCTCGACGAGGTCTCCCGGGGCTGGCCCAGCGCGGTCACCGGCGACCTGAACACGCCCGCCGAGCTGACCGACGCGGAGATCCGCGAGCGGATGGCCGGCAACCTGTGCCGGTGCGCCGCGTACCCGCACATCGTGGCGGCCGTACGCGAGACGGCGGCGTCCTCGTGAAGGCGTTCCGCTACCACCGGCCCGCCGACGTGGCCGAGGCGGTCGCCGTGCTGGCGGCCGAACCGCAGGCCGCCTACCTGGGCGGCGGAACCAACCTGGTGGACCTCATGAAGCTCGGGGTGCAGCGCCCCGACGTGCTGGTGGACGTGACCCGGCTTCCCCTCGACACCGTCGAGGAGCTGCCCGACGGTGGGCTGCGGATCGGCGCGACGGTCCGCAACAGCGACCTCGCGGCGCACCCGGCGGTACGCCGCGACTACCCGGTGCTGGCCCGCGCCCTGCTCGCCGCTGCCTCCGGACAGCTGCGCAACATGGCCACCACCGGCGGCAACCTGTTGCAGCGAACCCGCTGCGTCTACTTCCAGGACACCGGCAAGGCGTGCAACAAACGGGAGCCGGGCAGCGGTTGCGCCGCTCTGCACGGCCAGAACCGCGACCTGGCGGTGCTGGACTGGTCGGAGCAGTGCGTGGCCACCCACCCGTCCGACCTGGCCGTCGCGTTGGCCGCCCTCGACACGGTGGTGGAGGTGCACGAGGCCGACGGCCCCCGTGACATCCCGATCGCCGGCTTCTACCGCTCCCCCGGCAGCCACCCGGAACGGGAGACCACAGTGGCCCGGGGCGCGCTGATCACCGCCGTGCGACTGCCGCCCCTACCGGCCGCGCGCCGCTCGACGTACCTCAAGGTGCGCGACCGGGCCTCGTTCGCCTTCGCCGCCGGCTCGGTGGCCGCGGTGCTGGACCTCGACGGTGACGTGGTCCGCGACGTGCGGCTGGCGTACGGGGCAGTGGCGCACCGGCCGTGGCGGGCGTACCGGGCCGAAGAGGAGCTGCGCGGACGTCCGTTCAGCCCCGAGTTGGCGGCGCGGGCCGCCGACGCGGAGCTGGCCGAGGCGCGCCCGCTACGGCACAACGGCTTCAAGCTGCCGCTGACCCGGGCCATCACCGTGCGGGCGCTCACCGAACTGGCGTCGTCGTGAGCACCGGGGCGGTCGGCCGGGCGTACCCCCGGCTGGAGGGCCCGGCGAAGGTCACCGGCGCGGCCCGCTACGCGGTCGAGTACCCGGTGGACGGGGTCACCTACGGCTGGGCGGTGCCGTCGACAGTGGTGCGGGGCCGGATCACCCGGATCGACACGACGGAGGCGTTGGCCTCGCCCGGCGTGCTGGCAGTGGTGCACCACGGCAACGCGCCCCGGATGGCGCCCGGCCCACAGCCGGAGCTGCGGCTGTTGCAGGAGCCGACTGTGCACTACAGGGGGCAGTACGTCGCCGTGGTGGTGGCCACCAGCCTGGAGGCGGCCCGCGAGGGCGCCCGACTGGTCCGCATCGACTACGACACCGGCCCGCACAGCACAGTGCTCACCGACGACCATCCCGGCCTGTACAAGCCGGACCAGGTGAACCCCAGCTATCCGACGGACACCGCCGAGGGCGACTTCGACGCCGGGTACGCGGCCGCCCCGGTGCGGGTGGACGTCACCTACCGCACGCCGGCGTACCACAACAACCCGATGGAACCGCACGCCACCATCGCGCAGTGGAACGACGGGCGGCTCCTGGTGCACGACTCCACCCAGGGCGCGACGCCGGTACGCGCCACCCTCGCCGAGCTGTTCGAGCTGCCGCCGGAGTCGATCCGCGTCGTCGCCGAGCACGTCGGCGGCGGCTTCGGCAGCAAGGGGTACGCCAAGGCGTCGGTGGTGCTGGCCGCCCTCGCCGCCCGGCACGTGGACCGCCCGGTCAAGCTGGCGTTGACCCGCCAGCAACTGTTCGGACCGCTCGGCTATCGCACCCCCACCATCCAGCGGGTCCGCCTCGCCGCCGACACCGACGGCCGGCTCACCGCCATCTGCCACGACGCGATCAGCCAGACCTCCACCATCAGGGAGTTCGCCGAGCAGACCGCCGTCTACACCCGCAGCATGTACGCCGCACCGCACCGCCGCACCACGCACCGGCTGGTCCGCCTCGACGTGCCCACTCCGTTCTGGATGCGCGCCCCGGGCGAGTGCCCCGGCGCGTACGCCCTGGAGTCCGCGGTGGACGAGCTGGCCATCGCCGTCGGCATCGACCCGGTGGAGCTGCGTATCCGCAACGACACCGCTGTCGACCCCGACCAGGGACGCCCGTTCACCAGTCGCAACCTGGTGGCCTGCCTGCGCGAGGGCGCAGAGCGGTTCGGCTGGGCCGGCCGTGATCCGTCGCCCCGGTCCCGGCGCGAGGGGCGGTGGCTGATCGGGACGGGGGTGGCCGGATCGAGCTACCCGGCCCGGGCCCGGCCTTCCTCGGCGACGGCCACCGCTCGGCCCGACGGGAGCTTCCTGGTCCAGATCAACGCCACCGACATCGGCACCGGCGCCCGGACGGCGATCTGGCAGGTGGCCGCCGACGCCCTCGCAGTGCCGGCGGAACGGGTGGAGATCCGCATCGGGGACACCGCGCTGCCGACGGCACCGCTGGCCGGCGGCTCGATGGGGACCGCCAGCTGGAGCTGGGCGGTGATACGCGCGGCCCAGGCACTGCGCGAGAAGCTGCGCGACGGCGGGCCGCCGACCGACGAGGTGACCGCCGAGGCGGACACCACCGAGGAGGTGGGTGAGCAGCCCGCGCTCCCCCGGTACGCCTACGGGGCGCAGTTCGTCGAGGTGCGGGTCGACGCGGACACCGGCGAGGTACGGCTGAACCGGATGCTCGGGGTGTTCGCGGCGGGGCGGGTGGTGAACCCGACGACGGCCCGCAGTCAGCTCATCGGCGGCATGACGATGGGGCTGTCGATGGCGCTGCACGAGGAGGGCCTGCTCGACGAGCGCTACGGCGACTGGGTCAACCACGACCTGGCCACCTACCACATCACCGGCTGCGCCGACGTCGAGTCGATCGAGGCGTACTGGCTTGACGAGCGGGACGACGAGCTGAACCCGGCCGGGGTGAAGGGCATCGGTGAGATCGGCATCGTCGGCGCCGCGGCGGCGGTCGCCAACGCGGTACATCATGCGACCGGCGTACGGATCCGGGAGCTGCCGATCCGGCTGGACAAGCTCATCGGAGTATCAGACTTGGCTTAAATAAGCCGCCAGTGATACAACTGTCGTCGTGCACGCCTTCGACGTGCTGGGCGATCCGGTCCGGCGCCGCATCCTGGAACTGCTCGCCGCCGGCGAGCAGACCGCCGGCGCGGTCAGCACTGTCATCCGCGAGGAGTTCGGCATCTCCCAGCCCGCCGTGTCCCAGCACCTCAAGGTGCTACGCGACAATGGCTTCGCCACCGTGCGGCCGGAGGGCACCCGGCGGCTCTACGCGGTCGACCCACGCCCACTGCGCGAGGTCGACGGCTGGCTGGAGCACTTCCGCCGGTTCTGGACCCCACCCCTGGCGGCACTCGCCACCGAGCTGGCCCGGGGCCGACGCGAGCGTCGGCTGCGCGGCCCCGCCGACCCACCCGACGAGAGGAACACCTGATGTTCGACGCCACCGAGCAGATCAACGCCGTCCAACGCAAGGTCGGCAGCCGCACCCTGGAAGCCGGTGAGGCGCGGGTCACCACGATCAGCCAGACCTACCAGGCGACGGCCGAGGATCTGTGGGACGCCTGCACCAGCGCCGAGCGCATCCCGCGCTGGTTCCTGCCGATCTCCGGCGACCTGCGGCTCGGCGGCACGTACCAGCTCCAGGGCAACGCCCACGGCACCGTCGAGAGCTGCGAGCCGCCGCACCGCTTCACCGCCACCTGGGAGATGGGCGGCGAGGTGAGCTGGATCGAGGTGCGGGTCACAGCGGTCGGCGACGAGCGGGCCCGCCTCGACCTGGACCACATCGCGCACGTCGACCAGGACCGGTGGGCCCAGTTCGGGCCGGGCGCGGTCGGTGTCGGGTGGGACCTCGGGCTGCTCGGGCTCGCCTCGCACCTGGCCGCCGACGGCAGCGGGATCACCCCGGAACAGGGCGCCGAGTGGACCGCCTCCGCCGAGGGACGACGGGCCATGGAGCTGAGCAGTCAACTGTGGTGCGAAGCGAGCATCGCCGCCGGCACCGACGCCGACGAGGCGAAGGCCGCCGCCGAACGCACCACCGCCTTCTACACCGGCGACCCGGCAGCCTGAGCGCGCGGCGAGGCGGCGGCGCGGCAGCCTGAGCAGGGATCGGAGTAACGTGCTGCGGCATGACCGGCACGCCGTACTCGCACTGCTCCTCCTGCGGCGCCGCCTACCCGCCGGCCGTCGGATGGCCGAGAGTCTGCGCGGTCTGCGGCGAGACCGTCTGGCGCAACCCACTGCCGGTGGCGGTAGCGGTGCTGCCGGTCCGCACCGCCGACGGCCTGGGAGTGGTGGTGGTCCGCCGGGACATCGAACCCGCCCGCGGCCTGCTCGCGCTGCCCGGCGGCTTCATCGAGTACGGCGAGGAGTGGTCCGACGCGCTCGTGCGGGAGCTTCGGGAGGAGACCGGCCTGATCGCGGCGGCCGGGGACGCCCGCCTGTTCGCGGTGCACGGCTCACCGACGGGAGGCACGATGATGGTCTTCGGAGTGCTGCCCGAGCGGGCGGCCGAGGACCTGCCACCGTCGGCGCCGACCGAGGAGGCGACCGAGTGGCTGGTGCTCACCGACCCGGTCGAGCTGGCGTTCTCCACCCACACGCGGATCCTGGCTGAGTTCCTGACACCCACCTCCTGACCCCGCGCTCGGTACGGGACAAGGGCTTCGTCGATCCGCAGGACCATGCGGGCGCCGCCGCGCCGCTAGGCTACGGCCCCGACGCCGGTACGGCTGGTGAGGGAGAAGGCGGCACGGTATTCGCGCGCGTTTCTCAGACGAGCGGTGACCTACCTCGCCGCAGAGGCGGGGGTAGGCCAGTTCCTCGACGTCGGTACGGGCCTGCCCACTGCCGACAACACCCACGAGGTCGCCCAACGGATCACGCCGCGGGCGCGCGTTGTCTACGTCGACAACGACCCGATGGTTCTCGCGCACGCCCGGGTGTTGCTGACCAGCAGTCAGGAGGGTGCCACGCAGTATGTCGACGCCGATCTGCGCGACCCGGAGAAGATCGTCCAGGACGCTCGCGACACACTCGACTTCAATGAGCCGATCGCACTGATGATGCTGGGCGTCATGGGCCACGTCGAGAAGCCGGCCGAGGCGCAGGCCATCGTCAACGCTCTGGTCTCGTCCCTACCATCGGGCAGCTTTCTGGCGATGTCCGACGGTACGGCTACCAGCGAGCGGGTCATCGAGTCGCATCGGCAGTACAACGAAAGCGGTGCTCTGCCGTACCACCTGCGTGCGGTCGCGGACTTCAGGGCGTTCTTCGACGGCCTCGACCTCGTCGAGCCGGGTGTCGTGCCGCTGGGGCACTGGCGGACTGACAGCAGGCCCGCGGCCGTCGTGGATGGCTACTGCGGGGTCGCCCGCGTGCTCTGATGCGTCGACTGCCGGGCCGATCCGCACGAAACAGGCTCCGCGCAGTCTGGTCAGCGGGTGTCGGCGGGGCGGCGTCCGTCGACCCCGGTCAGGTAACCGCTGGCCTGCAGGTTGAACAGCTCGCGGTAGAGGCCACCGGCGGTCATGAGCTCGTCGTGACTGCCGTGCTGGACGAGTCGACCCCGTTCCAGCACGAAGATCCGGTCGGCGTGCCGGACGTTCGCCAGCCGGTGGGTGATCAGCACGACCGCCCGGTCAGGGCGACGGCGCAGGTGCTGGAACAGGGCATGTTCGGCACGCGCGTCCAGGGCGGCCGAGGGTTCGTCGCAGATCAGCAGGGCGGCGTCCCGGTAGAGGCCGCGCGCCGCGACGAGTCGCTGCCACTGCCCGCCGGACAACTCGTGGCCGTCCTTGAACTCCCGGTCGAGCAACGTGTCGTAGCCGTGCGGCAGGCCAACGATCATGTCGTGCGCGGCGGCCGCGCGGGCTGCCTCCTGCACACTCGGGCCGGACCGGTCCGGCGGGCGATCGTGCCGGCCGACGCGGATGTTCTGCCCGGCGGTGAACGGGAACTTCCACCACTCCTGGGTCATCACGGCCACCTGAGCGCCCAGGGCACGCGGGTCCAACTCGGCGGCGTCGACGCCGTCCCAGCGGATCACCCCGCCGGTCGGCTGGTAGAGGCCCGCGATCAGTTTGGCCAGGGTGGTCTTGCCCGAGCCGTTCTCACCGACCAGCGCGATCACCTCGCCTCGGCGGACGGTGAGGCTGACCCGGTCCACCGCCGAGGAGTCGGTGTCCGGGTAGCGCAGGCTCACCTCGTCCAGCTCGATCACGTCGACGCCGTCGGCCACCCGACTGCCTCCGACCGGCACCCGGGCCCGGGCGCGGGCCAGGAAGTCCTGGTAGTCCTGGTAGTAGAGGGCGTCCTCGTACAGTGAGTTGGTGGCGACGACCGCCACGCCCAGGCTGGTCCGCGCGGACTGCAACGCGAGCAGGGCGGTGGCCGCGGCGGCGAGGGCGACCATCCCACTGAGCAGCAGACCACCGAGGACCGCGTACACGCCGAAGGTGGCCAGGCCCGCCACCGTGGCACCGACGACCCGGGTGCCGGTCTGCGAGCGGACCAGCCGCAGCTGGGCACGGGTCTCGACGGCCATCACGCCGCGGTACTCGGCGAGCAGGAAGTCGCGCATCTGGTAGGCGCGCACCTCGGCGGCGGTGTGCCGGTTGGCCATCAGGTGGGCGAGCATCCACATCCGGCGGCGCCGGGTGATCCGGGCCAGCATCGCCAGGTACTCCCGGCGGGCCATCCGCACCGCCGTGATCGCCTGGGGCACCGCGGCGAGCAGCAGGCAGGGCAGCAGCAGCGGTTGGATGACGGTCACCGCCACGGCGGTGGCGAGCATGCCGACCACGCCGGTGACGAGGTTGACGGTGTGGTCGACGATCCACGCCGCCTCGCCCATCCCCCGGTCGCGGGCGCGGTCCATCTCCTCGGCGAAGCCGGCGTCGTCGAACGCGGCCAGGTCCACCGCCGTGGTGGCCTCGAACAAGCGTAACTCCACCTGGTAGTTGATCTGAGGGGTCAGCCGGGCCTGGGCCCAACCGGCCGCGATGGTCAGGCCGCCGCGCGCCGACACCGCCGCCGCGGCCACGATCAGCGCCGGCAGGGCCGAGCGGACCCGGTCCGGGGTGGGGCCGGCGGCGAACAACTCGCGCAGCACGCTCGTCGTGGCGAGCAGGCCGAACGTGGTCATCACCCCGGCGGCGATGTTCAGGCCGATGGAGGCGACGGTGTCGCGCCGGTTCGTGGACCAGGCCAGGCCGACCGCTTCCCGGACCAGTCGGGGCAGCCGCCGGGCCACCGCCCAGAAGCTGGTGTGTGCGAACTCCTGCGCGTGGTGCAGCCAGTCCCGATCCTCCAGCTCCGGCAGCACTGAGCTGTCGCCGGGCGGGTCGATCGGCTGGTCGTCGTCCTCAGCAGCGGTGCGCTGGCGGGCCATCGACTCCACGGACCCTCCTCCGGGCGGGGATCACAAACGCCGCCCGAGACTACTGCCCGCGACCACCTGCTGTCTCTAGGTAGTCGGCGCGTCGCGGGGCTCGTCCGTGATCGGCAGCAGGACCCGGAAGGTGGTACGGCCCGGCTCGGTCTCCACCCGGATGTCGCCGTGGTGTTTGTGCACCACGATCCGGTACGAGATGTCCAGCCCCAGACCGGTGCCCGCGCCGACCGGCTTGGTGGTGAAGAACGGCTCGAAGATGCGCGGACGCACCTCTGGCGGGATGCCCGGCCCGGTGTCGGTGATCTCCACCGCCAACTGGTCACCGATCCGTCCGGTGCGGACGGTCAGCACACCCTTCTCCCCCACCGCGCCCAACGCGTTGTCGATCAGGTTGGTCCACACCTGATTCAGCTCGGCCGCGTACGCCGGGACCGGCGGGAGGTTCCGGTCGTACTCGCGGACCAGTTTGACCTCGGCGGGGATCTTGCCCTTGAACATCACCAGCGTCGCGTCGAGCAGGTCGTGCACGTCCACCACCCGGTGCGGCGCGCGGTCCAGCTGCGAATACTGCTTGGCGGCGTCCACGAGCCCGGAGATCCGGGTGACAGCGTCGCCGATCTCGCGCATCAGCAGCTCGGTGTCGACGGTGTAGGTGAGCCAGCGCACCGCCGCCTCCAGGTCCGCGGCACCGACCGCGGCCTTCACCTGCGCCAACCAGGCAGCGTCGAGCCCACCGCCGACCAGGATCGGCGCCAGGTCCCAGGCCCCGCCGACGCCATGGTCCTCCAGCCAGTCGGTGAGGGTGTCCTCAGCGTCGGCCGTGGCCATCGGGGTCAACTTCGGCGCGGTGGCCACCCGGGCGACCGCCTCCTCCTGCAACCCGACGAGGCCGTGCAGGGCGCTCCCGTCGAGCCGGCCGTCGGCGACCATCGCGAGCTTGTGCCGCATCCCGGCGACCCGGTCCCGCAGCACAGAGGTGGCCCGCACCGCCGCCGCGGCCGGGTTGTTCAGCTCGTGGGTCAGCCCCGCCGACAGCGAACCGAGGGCCAACAGCCGCTCCCGTTCGCCGACGATGGCCTGGCTGTCCCGCAGGCCGAGGAACAGCCCTTCCAACAGGTGCATGGGCATCGGGAACCAGGACCGCAGGGCGTACGCGAAGTCCTCCGCCGGCAGCACGAAGAAGTCCGAGTCGACCACCGCCCGCATGGTGTTGCGGTAGATCTGGTCGACCTGGTCACCCAGGTAAGCCTGGACCGCCCCGCCGTACACGCCGCGCTGGTCGGTGCGGCTGACCTCGACGTCGTCGCCGCGCACCTGGCGGCTCAGCGCCACCGCGCCGCGCACCAGCACGAAGAAGCAGGTGCCTGGCTCCCCCTCGGCGTACACGAGAGTGCCGCCGGCACGCTGCTCGACACGGCCGCGTTCGGCCAGCCACTCGAGTCGCCCCTCGTCGAGCGCCTCGAACAGGAACAGGGTGCGCAACTGCGCCGGTGTCAGCCGGTCAGACTCGATGGTCACAGGGACTCCTTCGCTCGCAAACCCGGCTTTTCGCGCTCACCAGGCCACCATTCGTTCGCGACTGCGGGGCTCGCAAACCCGGCTCACTCCTCGCGCTCACTGGGCCTCCAGGTAGCGGTGCACCAACGACACCGCCATCGCGCCCTCGCCGACGGCCGAGGCGACCCGCTTGACCGACTCGGCCCGCACGTCCCCGGCGGCGAACACACCCGGCACGCTGGTCTCCAGGTGGTACGGATCGCGCGACAACGACCAACCGGCCGGCCGCCGCCCCCCGGCGAGCAGATCCGGACCGGTCAGGATGAAACCACGGCCGTCGCGGACCAGCACCCCGTCCAGCCAGTCGGTGCGGGGCTCCGCGCCGATGAAGATGAACAGCCAGGAGGTGTCGACCGAGCGGGCCTCCCCGGTGCGGGTGTCGCACAGGGTGAGCCGCTCCAGGTGGTCCTCCCCCGCCCCGCCGACCACAGCGGTGTACGGGTGCACGGTGATCCGGTCGATCCGTTCCAGCTGGTCGATCAGGTAACGCGACATCGAGGCGGTCAGGTCCGCACCACGGATGAGCAGGTGCACCCTCGACGCGTACCGGGAGAAGTGGACCGCCGCCTGGCCGGCGGAATTGGCCCCGCCGACGATGTAGACGTCCTGCTCGACGCAGCTCGGCGCCTCGGTGGCGGCGGCGCCGTAGAACACCCCCCGCCCGGTGAAGTCGGCCAGCCCGGGGGCGTCGAGCACCCGGTACGACACGCCGGTGGCCAGCACCACGGTGTGCGCGGCGATCTCGGTGCCGTCGCCGAAGCGCAGCAGTCGGGCACCGCCGGCCTCGCTGAGACCGACCACCTCCCGGGCGCTGAGCAGCTCGGCGCCGAACTTGACCGCCTGGCGTCGGGCCCGATCGGTCAACTGTGCGCCGGAGACACCGTCCGGGAAGCCCAGGTAGTTCTCGATGCGGCTACTCTGCCCGGCCTGACCGCCGGTCGCCCGTCGCTCCACGAGCACGGTGCGCAGCCCCTCCGACGCTCCGTACACCGCCGAACCGAGACCAGCGGGGCCGCCGCCGATCACCACCAGGTCGTAGAAGTCACACGCCGGCACCACGGTCAACCCGGCGAGCGCGGCCAACTCGGCCTCGCTCGGGGCGACCAACGCCTTGCCCTCCGGCGTCACCACCAGCGGCACGTCCGCCTCGGTGGCCCCGGCCGCGTCGAGCAACCGCACGCCCTCCGGATCGTCGGACAACAGCCACCGGTACGGCACCAGGTTGCGGGCCAGGAAGTCGCGGACCTTGAACGACGGCGCCGACCAGCGGTGCCCGACGACCCGGATCTCCGCGCTGGCCGCGTCCGGGGTGACCGCCCACGCCTCCAGCAGCCCGTCGACGACCGGGTACAGCTTCTCCTCCGGCGGGTGCCAGGGTTTGAGCAGGTAGTGGTCCAGGTCGACCACGTTGATGGCCTCGATCGCGGCGTCCGTGTCCGCGTACGCGGTGAGCAGCACCCGACGGGCGGCCGGGAAGATGTCCATCGCCGCTTCGAGGAATTCGACGCCGGTCATCTCCGGCATCCGGTGGTCGGCCAGCAGCAGCGCCACCTGTTCGCCGCGCAGTTTGACCTCGCGCAGCGCGTCCAGCGCCTCCGGGCCGGAGGAGGCTCGCAACACCCGATAGCGGTCGCCGTAGCGGCGCCGGATGTCGCGGGCGACCGCCCGGGACACCACGGGGTCGTCGTCGACGGTCAGGATCACCGGGTTCGCCATGGCGCCATGAAACCACCTGCCGACGGTCGACCGCACCATCGCGGGCGCCCGGCGCACGGTTGACCGCCCCGCAGACGGGTAAGCCGGAACGCCGCGCGGGTGTCCGGACATCGACGACCCGCCCGGTTGCCGCGCACACCTCGGGGGGCCCATGGCCGACGCGACACCGGACGGACCGCCGACGTCGGGCGGGATCGTGGAGCTGCGGGTGCACGGTGTCTCCGGCGCGGGCGCGGACCAGGTGTTGGACCGGCCGTACGTGTACCAGGTGGCCGGCGACCGCAGCGGAGGTTTCTACCGACCGCGCCCCGGATACCCGGACTCGACCGGTACGGACGGGGTGACGCTGGAGGCGTACCGCTGGAGTGACCTGCCGTCCGGCACAGCCGTGCGGACCCTGTCGCTGGTCTTCCTGCTGCCGTTCATGCTCTGCAACGTGGCCCTGTGGATGCGGCCGGCGAACACCGTCTCGACGCGCGGCTTCATGGCGCTGTGCCGGGTGCTCGCCCTCACCCTCACCATGCTCTACGTGCTCTCCATCGTCGGGGTGGCGTTGGACCTGATCGCGTGGCGCTGCATGGGCACCCCGTCGTGCCTGGCCGGTCGGACCTGGCTGTCCTGGCTCGGCGGGCGCCCGACCGGGCTGCGCCTGGGTGTCGTGGCGCTCGTGCCGGTCGCCGCCATCGGGCTCGTCTGGTGGTTGGGCACCCGCCTGGGCCATTCCTTCGACGCGTTCCGGACGCCGTCGACGACGATGTCGAAACACCAGTTGAGCGCCGTCGGCCAGTGGGACGGCGAGCCGCTCGTGGGTCGGTTGCGCTCGGTCCACGTCGCGGCGGCGTTCGCCACGCTCAGCGGCAGCCTGCTGACCGCGCGAGCCAGCCAGCACCGCTCGTGGGTGATGGTGATCCTGCTGACCGCCACCGCGGTGGTACTGCTGAGCTGCCTGGTCCTGGTCACGGTGGTGCGGAGCATCGACCGCACCGACCCGTCGCCCCGGGTGGACGGGGTCTTCCGCGGGCTGCGCACCATCGCCTGCGGCGTGACGATGCTGGTGATCGTGCACATCGTCATCAGCCCGGCACCGTGGCCGCAGGGCGGCGTACTGCCCGGCTACAGCGCGATCGTGGCCTGGCTGTTCGTCAGCCAGACCGTGCTGGTGGTCGCGCTCGCCGTGCTGGTGATCTGGCGGCGGGGTGGCGGGCAGCGCAGGTCACCCATCCGCGCGTTGGGAGCGCCGGTCTTCATGACGATCTCGGCCGGGCTCGCCGTGGCGTTCTCGGCCGAGCTTGTCTACCGGGTGGCGGACCTGCTCGACCGCAACGGGACGACCGCGGACGGCCTGGAGACCAGCCCTCCGCTGGCGTACAAATGGGCGATCTTCGGGTTTTTCCTGGCCGTGGTGACCGCATTGCTGGTGGCCGGCCTGGTCACCAGGATGACCCGGCGCGGGCGGCGGCGGGCCGCGCGGGCGATCGTGGCCGCCGACTTCCCGGACGCGCCGCCGCACGCGGCGGCCCGGCTGCGGCGGGTCGAGCAGGCGGTGGCCCGCGCCCGCTTCACCGAACGACTGGAGCCGCTCTCCGTGGTGTACGCCGGCCTGGCGGCGCTCGGCCTGGCCACCAGCGTGCTCGGCCTGCTCCAACTCCTACCCGGGGACGTGGCGCAGCGCTACGTCGGAGTGCCGGAGGGCATGGTCAACTTCCTGATCGGGTCGGGTAGCTACGTGATCGCCGCGATCCTGCTCGGCCTGGTGGTGGGCGGCATCTTCGCGTACCGGACACCACAGTTCCGTCGGTACGTGGGGGTGCTCTGGGATCTGGGCACCTTCTGGCCCCGGGCGGCGCACCCGTTCGCGCCGCCCTGCTACGCCGAGCGGGCCGTGCCGGAGTTGGCCAAGCGGATCACCTACCTGGTGGAACAGGGGCAGGGCGTGCTGCTGGCCGGGCACAGCCACGGCTCGGTACTGCTCGCCGCCGCGGTTCTGCAACTTCCCACCCGGATCACCGACCGGGTCGCCCTGCTGACCTACGGCTCACCGCTGGGCCGGCTCTACTCCCGGCTCTTCCCGGCGTACACCGACGACCCGGCGCTGCGGGAGATCGGCGAACGGGTCGGCTGGCGCTGGATCAACCTGTGGCGCGACACCGACCCGATCGGCGGTTGGATCTTCGCCTCCCACCGTCCCGGGGAGGCCGAGACGCTGACCGGTCCGCCGGCGACGGTGGACCGGCGGTTGACCGACCCGCAGGACGTGGTGCCGGCGCCCAGCGACAGCGTTCCCCCGCCGATCCTCGGACACTGGCCGTGCGAGTCGCAGGAGGCGTTCGGGGACGCGGTGAGGGACCTCACCGCGCGACTACGCCCCGCGCGCCCGGCACACGACTGAGCCGGCCGGTACGACTGCTCCGACGGCCGGATATCGTCGCCTGGTGACCCCGTCCAAACCACCCACCCGCCGGTTGATCGCCTCCAACAAGAAGGCCCGGCACGAGTACACCGTGCTGCGCACGTACGAGGCGGGCATCGTGCTGGTCGGCACGGAGGTGAAGTCGCTGCGCGAGGGGCGGGCCTCGCTGGTGGACGCGTTCGCGCACGAGCGCGACGGCGAGATCGTGCTGTACGGCCTGCACATCGCCGAGTACGCCTACGGCACGTGGACCAACCACGCCCCGCGCCGCAACCGCAAGCTGCTGCTGCACCGCGCCGAGATCGACCGGATCCTGGACAAGGTCCGCGAGGGCGGGGTGACCCTCGTTCCGCTGTCGATGTACTTCGAGAACGGCTTCGCCAAGGTCGAGTTGGCCCTCGCCAAGGGCAAGCGCTCCTACGACAAGCGGCAGACGTTGGCCGAGCGCGACGCCAACCGGGAGATCGCCCGCGAACTGGGCCGGCACCTCAAGGGCCACCCCCGCCGACCCTGACGCCGCCGCTCGTCCCAGGACATGGGTGGGTCGCGGCGTGGCGCGCCGGGCCATCGTTGACGTCCTGCGAGAGACGTGGTCTGCTCAGTCGAGGCCGTTGTTGAAAACGGTAATCATTAGCTGTAGCGGAGGAGAACCATGTCTCTCACTGTCCCGCCCGCACTGCTGGACGCCGCCGAACGCGGCCCCATCGACGACGAGGCGTTCATCGCCTGCGTCCGAGACTCGCTGCCGTACGCCTGGGCCACCGTCAGCCGGGTGGTCGCCGAACTGGAGGCCGGCGACGACGACCTGGCCGACAACGTCGTTCCGCCGCCCACCGACGCCGACCGGGGTCAACTGCTCCGCGCGCTGGCCAGCGACGCCATCCGCGGTGGCCTGGAGCGACACTTCGGCGTACGCCTGGCCTTCCAGAACTGCCACCGCGTCGCCGCGTTCCGCCCATCGGCCGTCGACGGCGAGCGCTACCGCCGATTCGTGTCGACCCGTGGCCAACTACTCAACCAGTCCCCCGAACTCCGCAACTGCTGACCGTCGCGGCGGGTTCAACACCAGCGGCGCGGTGGGCGCTCCCGGCGGGTGGCTCGTGGACGCGGTCGGACCGCGCCGTGCCGGTGCGCCCCGGCCCAGCC